>JAAUTT010000696.1 GCA_012031335.1 Bacteroidales bacterium
TGCCGAGCCTCCATTTAGCTGGAATGGACCCAGAAATTTGACAATAGGTTTAAAACGGTTGGCTTTTTTATCGCCTTTACCTCTTAAATCGCCATCACCCCCTATTGCGAAAAGTTTTTCAATATTCCCGCCATAAGCACCAATGATATAATCGTATAAATCCCAGGTTTTCACGCCCAAAGCCTCACGTCCATAAAATTCCGTCCAAGGATCGGGTGTTTTAAATCGAGTAATATCCAAAAGACCTTCGTCCACAATAGCCAGCGTGTAAGTCATTTCCCGGTTATTCTTTTCTTTTACAGACACCTCAAAAGGCTGCTCAGGTTTTATTTCTTGAGGAGCAATAATTTCCGGATTCAAATGTGATTCAGGATTCTCAATTTTTAGCGGGATAACACCATAAAGCCGGATAGGAAGGTCATTTCCCGAACTTGAATGAGGTTGAATTAAAGAGGCATATACATAAATGTTTGGCGCCATCTCCTCAGTAACATCGAAAGATACTTTTGTTTCTTTGCCATCACATTCTTCCCACCATTGTTTCAAAATATTTGAACCTGATTCGAGCGAAAGAAGAATTCTCCCGTTTTTAGTAGATGGAAATGTAATAGTTGCTTTTTCACCAACATTATACGATGGCTTATCTGAATTAAACATTAACATTGAAGCAGCTTTTGCATCACCCCTGTCAGCTCTGCCTCTCCAGCCTGGCCAGTCAAAATAAAGCACCCTTCCGGTTGCATGTCCACCTTCATTATCAACAACCCTGATTAAAAATCTTCCCCAATCAGGATATTTTAAGCGATAAACAACTTTACCCTTTCCGTTAACTGTAGAAATTCTGGAATGATATACCGGAGTGGCATACGTGGACGATTCGTAATTCGCCAGAACATCACTGGAAGCATTCCACCACCATTTTCTGTCGAGTTTATAAACAAAAACCTCAAGATTACTTTTATTTACTGGCTTGCCTTCTTTAGATAAGGTTACTATATCAAAAACCTGGTTTGTATCGGTTTCGAGATAGCCAAACTGTTCTTTTGGAACTTTTACACCTACATAAGTATTATAGGGTGAAACAGTTACAACTTGGTTATCAATACTGAATTCACCACCGGGCTCATATACGCGTGAAAGGATAGCAGCCCGGAGTAATCCCGGAGCATTTCTCTCAATATCTATATTTCCTGAAATGGAGGTATTACCTTCGCTATCCAGATTCCCTGTATAAATGCTTTTTTCCTGAACTTCAAAAGAACGTGTAGGATCATCAAAAATGAAGTTTTCAAAACCTTTAAATGAGGTAGTAATTTTTGAGAGGTTTGCAGTTACTTCAGCTTTCAGTCCGCCTGCCGGAGCTCCATGTAACCATTTAGCTGTAAGATTTGCTGTAAATGATCCCAGACTTATAATCTGTTTTCCCAAATCCAGGTTAACTTTTAACCGGTTTGGTTTTACAGTTTCTATCTTTAAATATTTTGTAAACTCAACAGATCCTATCTTTATTTTAGACACCAATTACCGGTTGGAGATTCGTCGTTTGTTTTAAAATTAAAATTATAAAAACCATTTATACCGGTTGTTTTGATAATTTTTCGAAATAACTGCCCCTGGGGAGTATAAACTTCGAGAATTACCGGGTGATTAACAGGGAGTTGTTTAAGTTTATCTTCAACTATAAAATTCAGGAATACAGTATCTCCAGGTCTCCAGACTCCCCTTTCCCCATAGATAAACCCTTTTAACCCTTTTTTAATCACCTGACCAGACACATCAAACTGACTATAGGATAGGGCATTCCCATCTGATAATTTCAAATATCCTTTTGCTGGTCTTTTTCTGCTAAAAGCAGAAAAGGCTTTCCTTTTGCCTCGATAACAGCAAAACCGTTACCATCTGTTGTTCCAGTCCCTATTACTTGTTGCTGGTAATTCAATATATTAATATTTACTCCTGTTGAAGGTTGTGTTGTTATGATATCAGCAACTGCCACAGCTATACTGTTATTACCAAAACCTTTGGCAGTTATGCCAAAATTGGATGCTATAACATTACAGGAAACTTTTCTGTCCTGAATAAAATAGGAAGATGAACAAGGATTATCCCGCTCATCCCAGCTATAGTCCTCTTCATAACCTCCATCATACTCATATTCGTATTCGTAATAATCCTCTCCAGCATCCCAATAGCTTAATTCTTCCTCAAAATCTTCAATAGTAGTTTCACTCACAGGCTCATTTCGGGAGTTAGTATTATCATCGCAGGGATAAGTAGAGTATGCCTTTTTAAAACTAAGCTCAATTCTGTAAATAGCGCCTGGTTCCTGTTTTATAAGAGAGGATAAATCGAGAGAAAAAGAATTCCACTTTCCAAATTCAACTAATTTCCCTGACCTGAAAGATTAATTGTTTTTAAAATAACAAGTCGTCCGGCTCTTTTTAAGTTGGTATTGACCATCGTAGTTATTTACCTGTAAAAATTGCGGTACATTATTTTCAAATATTTTAATTATTCTAACATCAACAGCTTTCAGATTAACAGCTTCAAACGGAAATATCAATCCTTTGGAGTCAGGTAAAACATTACCTTTACCGGTGAGACGAACTGCGGGTTTAATATTTTCAAAAAGTATATCTGTTTCGAAAGCAGTTTTAAGCGGATACGACATAATATTTTTAACTGCCTTATTTATTTTCAGATGTATTGAACCGGATATATGGGAAGCAAAGTAAATCTTCAGCATATTCTTTTCTATCTGAAAATTTAATTCCGCATCATTATTTACTGTTACTAATCCGTTAAGATCCTGGGATTTATTCAGAGGATCCGAAAACCTGACTTCAATATACTGATTTGGTTCCTGAAAGGATTTCGCTTCAATAACCAAAAAATCAAATATAGATGGGATCACAACCGTTTCTTCTGCTTTATTATCCACATCAATAGCTTTTCCATTCCAGGCTATAATCACTTTGCTTTCCTTTTCTCCTCTTATTACACTATCAACCTGGAATGTATATTTGTTATTTTCAGCTAGTACCCAATGAACAGGTAAATCTTTGCTATCCTGAGAGGCAGACACCATTTCGGTGAGACTCTTTTCATTCACAACATCAGCTGTGATAACGGATCCTGTTATTTTATTCTTTAACAGATCTTCTGTTTGGTATGGTTCATAGCCATCAATTGTAACTGAGAAAGATTGTTGTATGGTGGTAAATTCAAATTTAAACACCTTAAATTTTGATGAAACCGTTTTAACCTTTTTTAATTGAAAGCTTCCGGTGTATGTTTTACCGGCAACAAGCCAATTATCCGGACGGAATTCGATAGTTCGTTTATCAATCCAGTAAGCTTTGCCGTTAATTCCAGGAGAAAAGTCAAATAAGTCTTCTTCTACCAATGAATTGGGTTCAGCTTCATTTTGAACTTCTTCAGTAAGTTCAATCCGGATTACTGAAGCAACGGAAATTTCTCCCGATGTAAAGGCAGCAATATGCTCGCTAAAACCAGGATCAATAACCAACTTACTTTTCTTGCAACTGTTTAAGAGAATTAAACCGGTAATAGCCAGAAATGAAAGAATAATCAATTTTTTCATAGATAAAAATTTAGGTTGATTGGTTCTGTAAATTAATAATATTAAAGAAATTATAAAAGAATAAATACTCATACGAAAAAGACAACGTGAATATTTTATTTAAATTAAATCGGAATAGTTTTAATTATCAATACCTTAAATTTTATTTAAAATTGAAATAAATTTATTGTTATTCAGGATATTAGAAATAATATC
>JAAUTT010000697.1 GCA_012031335.1 Bacteroidales bacterium
CTTCAAAATATTGGTGTAGTTTATTCCAATCAGGAAGAATACGACAAAACCATAGAATTTTATGGCAAAGCACTTAAGATTTTTCATTCTCTGAATAATCTCGAAGGTATTGCTTCAGTCGAAAATAATCTTGGCCTTGCATATGAGAGGAAACTTCAATATAAAAAAGCATTAGAGCACTACCAGAAATCCCTTACTACCTTTCAGGAGATGAATTCCCGTTTAGGTTTGGCGTATCTGCACGATAACATGGCATCGCTTTACAGGAGATTGCAAAAAACGGATATCGCCATTCATCATTACCAAACAAGTCTTTTATATGCAGACTCAGTAAATGTTATTGATTTTCAAGCCTTTGTTCATAAAGAATTAGCGTCCCTCTATGAGGCTTCAGGCAATTACGAAAAATCACTTTATCATTTTAAAACCGGAAGTGAGCTTGAAGATTCCTTAGCGCTAAAAGAAAACCTGAAAAAACTTTCGGATGCTCAGGCTACTTTTCAGGGAGAACTTAAGGATGTGGAAATTCAAAAAAAGGAATTCCAGCTAAATATTCAAAAAAGGGAAAAATATATCTACCTGGCCGGGCTAATCCTTCTTACCATTATGCTTGGTGGTTTAATATGGCTTATCGCCGTAAAACTAATTGCTGAAAATGCCATTCGGAAACACAGGGAAATGCTCGAGAGAAGTTCAATTACGCACTCAGGAACTTAAAGTCGAAATGGTTGAAAGAAAAGCAGCCGAGGAAGCAGATAAGCTAAAGACTGCATTTTTGGCCAATATGTCGCACGAAATCAGAACACCGATGAATGCCATTCTTGCCTTTTCAAATTTTCTTAAAGATCCTGAAATAACTCCAGCCCAAAGAAATGAATATGCAAATTATATCAATTCGTGTAGCATAAGTCTGTTACACCTGATAGACGATATTCTTGATACCGCCAGACTTGAGGCAAAACAGCTTAAAATCCATTTCAGTCCATGTAACCTGAATTCTGTTTTAAACGAGTTAAATGTTTATTTTCAGAATCACAAAAAATGTAAGGAAGGCGACATAACTTTAAATTTGAGTTCCGACTGTATCGCACAAAACTATTCAATAACTACCGATAGTGTAAGAGTACGACAGATATTTACAAACCTACTTGATAATGCCTTTAAATTTACCGAAAAAGGCGAGATATCTTTTGGGTTCGAAATAGCCGGTGACAATATTAAAATGTTTGTTCGAGATACCGGAACAGGAATTCCTGCAGAAAAACTAAGCGTTATTTTTGAAAGATTTGGACAGGTGCACGATGCTACACAAAAAAAATATAAGGGTACAGGTTTAGGATTATCCATATCAAAAAATTTATCGGAGCTTCTGGGAGGATCGATGTGGGTAGAAAGTAAAGAAGGTGAAGGATCCTGTTTCTACTTTACAATTCCGGCCAAAGATCTCGAAATAACTAATCTGCTTGCTACCCCAGCTGTAAAACACCATAATCCCACATCCAATCTTAACTGGAAGGGATTTAACATATTGGTGGCCGAGGACGACGACCTGAATTTCAAGTTGATACAAATTGCCCTAGTAAAAACCAATGCAAACATAATGAGGGCTGTTAATGGCGAAGATGTTTTAAAAACAGTGAATGAAAAGCATAATATCCATGCGGTTTTGATGGACATTCAAATGCCGGTGCTGGATGGTTACGAAACAACCAAAATTCTAAAAAAGCATAATCCCCATATCCATGTAATTGCACAAACTGCTTTTGCCATGAGCGATGATAAAATAAATGCATGGAAGCTGGTTGCAACGACTACATTTCAAAACCAATTGAAATGGAAGAACTTTACAGAAAACTCGGAAACTGTTACGAAAGGCTCCGTATTAAAGATTTCTCATAATTATCATCCCCGTTTTCACTTTATTGGTACTGTAATCTAATTCCGATCCCATAAGGCTGTGAGGTATGGAGAAAATAATAATGGTCATAACACAAGCTATTAAAACCGGCACAGGACGCTGCTTTTTCCTGTTGGCAAGAAATGCCCAAAGCCAGAACACAAATACAAATAAGGTTTTGTTATCGGTAAGGTCAAATCCAAATGGAATTCCAGTCCAGAACTCACCAAAGGCGTACCACTGCATGAGCGGTCCAAAGACAAAACCACCGGCAAGCAAAGTAAAGAAAGCCCATTTAACATATTTGCCGTAGTTATTTCTTTTGAAAATAACATACAATCCGCTCAGTGTAGAGAAAAACATTGCCATAAATATCAGCAGTACATGCGGAATGACAACAAATACAGGCACATCGCCACGAAATCGGATTACAATGGGTTCCTCTTTGGCAATAAAATAGCTTTTCCCGTCTTTGTTGAGTTCCACATAATACTGGAGCTTCCCTGCCGGAGGTTGATTGGGTAATACGCCGCAAAGTTCGTTATGATATTGCACCAACCGTATTTGTTTATATGCATCATTTGTTTTTAAATCGTTTATAATGGATGTAACCTGTTATTCCCTTATCATCAACAGGAACTTCCAGCAAGCATTCCTTAACTCCTGCATGGCTGCGTAATAGTGAACCTTTATACGTTTCAGTACCAATCATGATACTATACGACTTCGGATAGGTAGGGCCGGTTTTTCGTTGGTAAATAGCAGCAAGCGCTGTAATAACAAAGGCTAATGCCCAAATGAGAACTTTTTTAACCATATTTATAGCTGAATAATAAGTAGTTCTGTTTTGTTGTTTCTAATCACTTCCACGTTAACAGTCTGTCCCGCTTTTAATTGGGAGAGTCGTACCATATAATCCTGAATATTTCTTACTGGTTTCCCGTCCATTGATATTATGATATCACCTTTTTGCATGCCCCCGTTGTAAGCTGGTTTACCCTTTGTTGCAAATTCCACCAGAAGACCCTTATCGGTTGTATTGTTTACGTCGGGCATTATTCCAAGTGTAACTCTGAACCTCCGTTGGGTTCCTGTTGCTTGCTGCGGTCCAGCTTCCTGAAATGTGAGCATAGTTTCGTTAAACGTAAGCCTGGCTAAAAGGTCGTAAGTGAATTTTGTTACTTTTTCAAGACCTTCATAGTTTATTTTATCCCTGTCGTCTGCAGGGGTGTGGTAATCAGTATGGGCACCGGTTGTAATAAAGAATACCGGAATGTTTTTACCATAAAAGGCAGCATGATCGGATGGTCCGTAGCCTTCGGGCGACATTCGCAGATTAAAACTATATTGTTTATTAATTTCGTTTATAATGTCAACTGCTTCCTTTGAAGTTCCTGTACCATTCACCTGTAACAGGGTATCTTCTTTCAGCCGTCCAACCATATCGAGGTTTACCATAGCTTTGATTGCGTTAACAGGTACCGGCGAATGTTCAACAAAATTTTTTGAACCGAGAATTCCCATTTCCTCTGCACCAAATGCTATAAAGATGAGGTTATGTTTCAGGTTACTTTTTTCGTTGCTTAACTTACCGGCAAGTTCTATTAAGGCCGAAACTCCGGAAGCATTATCATCGGCCCCGTTATGAACAGCAGAGGTATCCTGTATTCGGGAAGAGGAGCCCGGACCGCCAAATCCGAGATGATCGTAATGTGCACCAATTACAACGTATGTTTTAACCTTCGAAGTATCGGCAGCATATAACAGTCCGATTACATTATTTGTCTTAACAAGGATTTTCTTAATTTGCGAAACCATTACAGCGTTTACTGACAAATTTGTACTTGCCGGTAATAAAGTCCGGTTATATTGTTCTTCCAAGCCATCAATTGATTTGCCTG
>JAAUTT010000698.1 GCA_012031335.1 Bacteroidales bacterium
CCTTTCTCCGTATTTATGGTTTACCCCAGTTGATCCCGGTACATTGAACGATCCTGAACTGTTGAGTATAATGGCAGGTTGTTCGGCTTTCAGAAACTGCATTACCTTTATCCTGAACTGGCGTTGTGCCATGTAAGTAGCATAATCGCCGCCGCCTCTTCTGCCCGACGATGGACCACTGGCCATAGAAAGGTTTTTGAGTTCCTCGTCAGTATAACGCGAAGCCAATGGCTCGAAACTTACTTCGTAGGTGTTGGTTGACGATATTAAAACGATTTTGCCGGCCAGTTTGCCTTTATATTTTTCGAGATCACTTTCTGTCTTGGCATCGAGCAGGGTTACCTGTCCTTTTATCAATCCGTTTGTGCTGCCTGTCCATGCCACTGGGGTGCATGCAAAATTTGTATAATAGGGGAAAGTCATTGCAGCATAGGTTTTTAAATTGTCCCAGCCACCACGGCTGAAATCGCGGGCTTCTTCCACATGAACATTCTGGAAACCGAATGCTTCCATCTTTTTTATGGCCCATTCAACTGATTTTGCATTGCCGGTTGAGGCAGTCAGCCGCGGACCAATAAAATCGGTAAGCTCGTACGACAACTCCTCTATTTTGGAATTCTTTTGACCTTCCTGTTTGATTTTGTAGATAACATTTAAATCAACCTGTTCAATTTGGGCGATTAATCCAAGGGGGAGAAGCAGGGTAAATACGATGGTAAGTAATACTTTTAAGTTTTTCATGGGCGGTTTTATTAGTCAAGCCTTAAAATATGAAATATTGCCCGGATAATAGTGATAAGCCTCTGATATTTGAATAATATTTACCAAAAGACATGATTTGAAGAATTTAACCTCCCAGAAAAGAGGGGTTAAAATTGTCTCAATCATTTTTGGGTTCGTTGATCGATGTAAATTTTTTTCGGAGAATTAATTGTTGAACACCTGATGAAATGCTTTTTAACATTTAACCATTCCTTCCGTCATCCATCCGGATTAACAGGATATCATTCAGGATTGGAAAATGGAATGATTGTAAATTTCCCAGACTTCATTAAATCAATTTTTTGATTTACATTTATTAAGTGTTATTTGTAAATTTGGTTGTTCATCTATGGTTTTAACCTAAGGGGTTGATGCATCAATAAACTACTTATTAACTTAACAATTATGAAAATCAATTTAAACATTTCATTAAAGTGGGTTGCCTTTGTCCTTTTACTGACCTGCATATTGCAAATACCAATGCTCAGTCTTTCCTACGCGCCAATGGTAAGGACATTGTGGATGAAAACGGGAAAAAAATTCTTCTGCGAGGCGTTGGACTGGGTAACTGGATGCTTCCCGAAGGTTATATGTGGAAATTCGGCAAAGATGGCGATCGTCCCCGAAAAATCGAACAGCTTGTTTTGGATTGCATTGGTAAGGAAAAGGCTGATCAATTCTGGAAGGAGTTCCACAATAACTATATCACCGAAGCCGATATCAAACGAATTGCCGAACTGGGATATAATTCGGTACGCCCTGCCCTGAATGCCCGTTTATTTCTTACTGAAGGGGAAAATAACGTATTTGTGGACGAAGGTTTTCAAATGCTCGATAACCTGATTTCGTGGTGTAAAAAGTATAATATTTATGTGATAATAGATATGCATGGCGCTCCTGGAGGGCAAACCGGCCAAAATATCGACGATAGCCCACGCGATTTGCCGGAGTTGTTTTATGGATCCTAAAAACCAGGATCTCCTTGAAAAGTTATGGGTGAAAATTGCCGAAAGGTATAAAAACGAACCTATTGTTGCGGCATACGATCTCTTAAACGAACCTCTGCCCGAAAATACAGGTGCTGCCGAAAAATACAAAAGTCAGCTTGTTCCTCTTTACGAAAGGCTGATCAAAGCCATCCGTGCTGTGGATAAAAAGCATATGTTTACCGTGGAGGGTTATAACTGGTCCAATAACTGGTCGTTGTTTGACAAACCGCTCGATAGCAATATTATTTATCAGTTTCACTATTATTGCTGGGAAAGGCCCGATAACCTGAACGACATTTCCCACTTTCTCGATAAACAGAATCAGCTTAATACCCCTGTTTGGGTGGGCGAAACCGGCGAAAAAATAATGCCATATATTTTGCTACCACCCAGTATTTTGAACAAAATAATATTGGCTGGTCGTTTTGGCCCTGGAAAAAAAATGGATACCCGTAATACTCCCTATTCAATTAATTTGCCGGCAGGCTGGAAATCTATCGCTGAATATTCCGAGGGTGGAGCAAAACCTGTTTCTACAGCAGATGCCGAAAAGATCTTCGATGAACTGCTCAACAATATCAAACTTGAAAACTGTGAATACTTTCCCGATGTTGTCAATGCTATGTTCCGCCGTTTACCGCTGAAGGTGGAAGCCGAAAATTACAGTCATGACGGATTTTCTGTTTCTTATTTTGTAAAAGATACAGCTACCAGGGCCGCATCATACCGGAAAAATGAACCGGTTCCCGTAAAAACTTTCGGGAAAGATAATTCGGAGCAGGGTATTGAGCTTGCTTCAGGAGAATGGGTTAACTTCTCTTTCACATCGTTAAACAAACTTGCTTGTACTGTGGTTATCCGTGTAAAAGCTGTTCAGCCGGCCGAACTCACGCTTCTGATCAATGGTAAAAAAACATTGTAAAAGTTACTGCATTGGAGTGGAGTGACATTATGGTTGGGAAATTTTACATTCCCGGCAGGTGATAACAGGTTAAAAGTGGAAGTAGTAAGCGGTAGTGCCCAGATTGACTGGATAGATATCCGCTGAAAATTAAAAATAAAGACGATCTTTTTCAGGTATGGTTTTGTGCATGCAGATGGAAAGGATATCTGCATGTATAGAATCGTACCAGGTTTAATAATTAGCAATTAATACAATACCGTTTCTGAGGGTTAAAAATATCCTTATCCTTTAACCAGCAAACTAAACCGTTGGCTATTCTTTTTACCTGTCCGGTTTCATACATCCCAAAACCACCTTATACCTGAGTTTGTTATTTGTATTAAACGGGTTATAAGGGTTGTTCATGAAAAGGAAAGTAAACAGCATATTTCTTATCTGGGCTATTATTCTGATAATGTCAACGGGATGTTCTCACCGGATGGTAAAGACGGATCTTCCGCTGCAGATTCCTGCTACATTTTCCGTGGCGGGAACTCAAAAAACACCTGAACGATGGTGGACTGCCTTTCAGGATCACCGACTCAATGCTCTTCTGGATAGTATGCTGCTATCGAATTTCGACCTTGAAATAGCATGGCAACGCCTGATAGCATCCCGTGCTGTGGTTACCCACGAAAAGTCATTTTTATTTCCCGACCTTGAAGCGTCATTACGTGGTGAAAAAATGTCGGACAACCAGGGTAATGGTGGTGGCGAAAGTCTGGAACTGGGACTTGTTGCTGCCTACGAGATAGATCTGTGGGGGCGTATCCGTTCGAATGTGCAGGCAGCTCGTTTCAGGGCCGAATCATCTCTTGCCGATTACCAGGCAACGGCTGTTTCCCTTTCGGCTGAGACTGTGCGCACCTGGTATCAGTTAACGGAAGGCTATAATCAACTGCAATTGCTGAACGATCAAATAGAGATCAACAACAAGTCTTTACAGCTAATGCAGGTTCGCTTTGGCAGCGGCCAGGTGAGGGGAGTGGATATTCTCCGTCAGCGGCAGTTTGCTCGAATCGACAAGGGGCGCAAAAGATATCGGTGGAGTCGCGCATTGGGGTGCTGAAACATCGAGTTGGCAGTGCTCACGGGGCGGGTTC
>JAAUTT010000699.1 GCA_012031335.1 Bacteroidales bacterium
GATTTCCCAACCTGCCTGGGGCCTTTAAGGTACACGACAGGTCGCGATAATATTGTGTCTTCAAGCTCTTTCTGTAATAATCTTTTGTATATCATAATACTAAAAATTTTAGTATATAAATACGCAAAAATCAAGTATTAGACGTTAGATTTTTATTGATAAGTATTGTGTTGTTATGAAGATATTAACTTGATTAAAGTCAAAACCCAAGCTATACTTCATAGACTACTCCTTTATTTATTACATTTAATGTTGTAAAACAGCTGATAAAAAAAATTGACAGTTTATGACAAAAATTTTTTACAAAGTTCTAACTCAGTAACAGTTTGTAGCTTGTAGGTTGGGTCAAAAAACTTTGACCCAACAAATTAGATAATGCTTACATATTATTTTCCTTTAAAAAAGTTCGAAACTCGTATACCAGTCTCCTGTTTTTAGTCCTCATAAAGAGATAGAGAGCGTTGAAAAATTTTTGGTAGTGGTAATATTGTAACTGATGCATAATAATATCCAAAAGTCATTGCGAGGCTTTTAACGCCGCTTTAATGCTGTAATTGAACACTCGAAGCAAGTATCTATGTCAAGAAAATATTTTCAAAACCAATTAAGCAGCTTGTAGCTGCTGTGATTTAGGCTGATAATTGTATGGATGGTTATGTTTGTAAATCATCCATACAATTTTAACCAATCTTCTCATAAGACAATGCATAGCCTGCTTTTTGGTCTTCCCTTCATTCGATTTTTTATGAAATAGGCTTTTGCGATTTCATTGTATCTTCTTTGGGTAAGAGCTATGGTGTAAAAGGCTGTGTTAAGCCTGCGATTGGCTCGAGTATTCCTGAATTTCTTTGAACTTTTTCCGCTGGATTTTTCAACAGGAGCTATTCCCGCATATGAGGCTAATTTATCAGGTGATTTGAATTTATCTATATCTCCAATGATTCCTACAAGTTTACAGGCTGTTATGGTATCTATTCCATCCATTGTTGTTAGGTTTTGGATTAAAGGATTAGCTTTTTGTTTTTCAAGGAGCATTTTTTCAAGATTTTTTATCTCTTCTATTATGTTTTTCAACAATTTAACGTCCTGTAATACAAGTTTTTCAAGAATATCTTTTGTTTTACAAAAATCTATCTCAATTTTTTTAAGAGCACCTTTATTACATAATTTCCCATATCTATCTTTGTATTCAGGATTTATCTGAATTAATTTAGCGTGAAGTCTGTTCTTTATTCTGGTTTCTTCTTTTACAAGTTCTTCTCTTTGCCTGTTTACTGCATTTAATTCTTCGGCTTCCTGGTTATCTTGAATGTCAGGAAGATAATCAACCTCATCTCTGGTAATTCTGGCTATCATAACCGAATCAATCTGATCTGTTTTGTCGGAACAGGTATGGGCTTTTCTTTTTTTCCAGTAAAAACAGGATTAACTTCTTTAAGTTTTTGATTGTTTTGCAAAAGATACTTACTAAATTTCCTTGCATAATTAGCGGTATTTTCAATTCCAATAAGGATTTTAGGATATTTTTTAAACTTGTTCAAAGAATTAGTCCAGCCTTTTGGTGAATTTAATATTTCAAAAGACTCCTGGGCTTGGCCTTTTGCGTTGATAATGCTGATAAAATGTTTTTCTTTGTGCGTGTCACAACCTGCGTAAAATTCGTACATATCCAGCTCCTTGTGCTAAAATGAATAATGAAAAATCAATATTGGCAATTTCGTTGTGAGTAGCCTTGTAATGAGAGAAGGCAGCTATCTATTAAGCCTTAATATTGATTAATAAGAATCAATCAGTGGTATTACTCCGAGCGAAAAAAGTTTGACAAATTAGCTATATTATGTTAATATAGCTGCATTATGCAGGGAAAAGATTTTAGAAATACACCGCAAAAAGCTCAGGACGAAGTTAGAGAAAGAGCAGTTAAGGCAGTTCTTTCAGGCAAAACACAAACCGAAGTGGCAGAAATGTTCGGAGTTTCAAGGCAATCAGTAAATACGTGGGTGAATAAATATAGACGAAAAGGCAAACAAACACTAGTTTCTAAAAAAAGAGGTGGAAGCAAAGAACCGATATTAAAAGGCTATCAAGCAGCAGCGATAGTTAATATTATTAAAGATAGGCATCCTGAACAATTAAAACTGCCATTTGTACTGTGGACAAGGGAAGCAGTGCAAAGATTAATCCAAAAAAAGTTTGATATTAAATTATCTTTATCAACTGTGGGCAGATACCTTAAAAAATGGGGAATGACCAGCCAAAAACCTTTAAAAAGAGCTTATGAGCAAGACAATAAAGCAGTACAAAAATGGATTCATGAAGAGTACCCAAAGATAAAAGCCCGTGCAAAGAAAGAAAAGGCAGAACTATACTGGGGAGATGAAACCGGAATCAGATCAGATCATCAAACAGGCAAGGGATATAGCCCAAAAGGCAAAACGCCTGTAGTTGTAATATCAGCAAAAAGATTCAGAACAAACGTGATTTCAGCCATAAACAATTCGGGTAAATTTGTTTTTAGTGTGTTCGAGGGTAAATTTACCTCAGAAAAATTTACAGATTTTTTAAAACGTATAATCAAGCATTTAAAAGGCAAGAAGGTATTTTTAATTGTGGATAACCTTAGTGTGCATAAATCAGATGAAGTTAAAATATTTATCAGTGAGAATATATCTAAAATTGAGCTGTTTTATCTGCCAACATACAGCCCTGAGTTGAATCCAGATGAATTACTCAATAATGATTTAAAGACAAACCTTTACAAATCAAAGCGTCCAACGTCTAAAACAGAGCAAATGCTTATGGTGCGTAATAAATTAAGAAGTATTCAGCAAAATCCCCAAAAAATTATCAACTATTTTAAAGCTGAAAAAGTATGTTATGCCGCTTGACTCATAATTTGTAGTCAAACATTACATGGTTGGAGTAATAACTTGCTTCAAAACCTTAGAGTTTACCTCTGGTAAATCTTCCAAAACCTTGCTGATTGATTCTTTTAGTTTATTACATTATCATTTTACACACACGAATCTTCCAGCGCACGGGACAATGTATAATTGTACTTTGGAAGATCGCTTCGCAAGCAAGATAAACCCTTTTATCCATGTCTAACGGCTCGCGATGACAACTCCCTATCAGTTACTTTTATACCACAACCAGTAAAATATGTCAATGCGGGATTTTAGAAAATCGAAAATCCTGAAAAAAATTTTTAAAAAAAGCGTATGATTTTCGTTCGATTTCGTTCGATTTTTTCGGAAAAAAGGAATTTTTAAACAATTTCTCCCAAAACGAACGGCTCATAAGCCTGGCAGACCAATTCAACCTCTTCTATCTTGTCCGGCGGGGCGATTACGCACATCCCTACGCCCATATTAAAGGTTTTATAAGCTTCTTCTTCGCCAACAAGCGACAAAAGTCTTTCAAAAACGGGTTGAGCCGGAATTTTTTGTCTTGTCAATATTTGCTTGCAAGCCTTCAGGAATTATCCTCTCAAGATTTCCCATTAAGCCGCCGCCCGTAATGTTTTTGAGCGGGGCCTTGTCATCATTCATCACCCAGACACCCACGACCAAGAATTCAAGGGACAAACAGAATTCTCTTTCGAACCTACAGGAAATATTTCTAATGGAAGAATCGAGATCGTCAATGTTTGGAACAGTCGATCGATCACCACCTTTATCAGTATCGCGGGCGCTTATCAATTCACCAATACATGACTTTGGACAAGGCAAACTGCACCCAATTTCGCCCGAATCGAAAACGAATCAAATGACATCAAACACGGAGACATCTCC
>JAAUTT010000700.1 GCA_012031335.1 Bacteroidales bacterium
AAGGTATCCCAGAAACTTACCATCAGTTAAATAAACGGGCGAAATACTCACCATCTGCCGCAAACCTTCTTCTCTGATAAAATCGAACTCCGGCTTGGTAATGGTTCCATTAAATTCTTTAAACTTGTATATGGAAGGAACGTCCTCGAGCATTTTGTCAGTGTATTCCTTTTTAAGCGAATAGTATATCTTGTGATTAGCGCCAATAACCATGCAGTCGGAAACAGAGTCCCCGATCATTTTTTGGATAGTCGCATGATCGGTTGCAGTTTCGTACCTTAATAATCCCTTCGACATTAGTACTCCCGGAAGTGCCACCTGATCACGGAACCGATCGTTTAACTCGCCTGTAAACCGGGCAGTATAAAATACTCCCAGGGCAAAAAGAATAATTAGTTCAGTAAGAATAATAATTGAACCGATTTTAAAGCTTAGGCTTTGCGTATTGATTTTAATCATAAAAGAAATTAATAAATGTTTTGAGTGTGATTAGTATGAGATTGAACTCAAATTAGATCAAACAATCTCCTTTTGTAATGTTCATCACATTTTAAATTAAATTTAGTAAAAATAAATTTAGTAAAAAGAATGTGAATTGTTTTCTGAATACCCCTATTTATATTAATTCCATCTTTCCAGAGGTTGCTAATATATTTCTTCTTATTATCTTTAAATAAATGATGTTTTGAAATGAATTTTATGAAAAAATTTTTTTTATACAGGACTTGTACTTTTGAGTTTACTAAGCTGTAAACAAGATGAAGCAGCAATTGGAGTAGGAACATCGGTAAATCAAACCCAGCATACTGATACCCTGAATTGGATGGGACACTGGAAAGCCCGTTGGGGAAAAGAGCAAATGGTGAAGCAAATGGGCCGTGATTTTGAATTGCAGAATCAGCATGTAAAAGTAAATATGCAATTCCCTCAGGATATTTATAATGGTGAGGGCTACTCAGGACCCCTGGCCGATTCGGCAGTAAAGATGATTCAAACCAATAAATATTCCTGGGATATAATATTTCTGGATGTGTTAAACTATAATAATATTTCATCCAGACTGAAGGATCCGGAATGGGCTAAAAAATATCTTGTCAATTTTGAAGAGTTCGATTGGTTTAGAGAAAGTCATAAATCGTTTATTTTCGAAAATCCGCAGTATCGGAACATGACAGGTGGTCAGATTATTGGGCCGGTAATTGAAGGTATATACATCCCTTTATGGTATAATAAAAATGTGACTGATAAACTAGGACTTTCAATTAAGTCGGAAAACATGACTTTTGACGACTTTAAAGGATATATTAAAGCTGGATTCGAATATAACAAAACCGCTGCAAAGAAAATAACTCTCATTAGTACAGAGAATCAAAATAATTTAGGAACTCTGTTTAGCAACCTTATTATCTCCGAACTTGGTGGTATTGATACCGTCAATATTGATCTTTCAAAAGCAAGGCAGCCTTGTTAAAAGGATTACAAGCCTTTGAAGAGTTGTCGGTTTATAGGCCTACGGAACTTGTTCATGGAGTGGAGACTATTACATTGCTGGAAGAAAAAAGTCTGTTTGTCATTCTTCAGACTTATGGTTATAACCGTTGGGCAAAAATTGACCCGGCAAAAAGTTTAAATCTTATACCTGTTGAATTGCCCGGACTTTCAAAACCTACAAATGTTTATCCGGGCTATTATCAGTCTGTATGGGGTGTATTTAAAAATTCACCTCATGCAGCCAATGCAATAAAAGCAATGAAATTTATTTGTACAAACGATGTTGCGGAGCAATGGCTGAGTCTAACCAAAAATCCTACCGGGTTAAGAAGTCGTATAAATTCGACAGATTTGGCTCAAAGTAATATCGAAAAATTTATAACAAACCTGGAAAAAAAATACGAGAAAAATATTCAAAATGAGAATCTGAGCAAATTACTTTTTGGACGCAAAAACCAGAACGTTGTAATTCCGTTCGAAGCGGTTCTGAATGGAGAAATTAGTGCAGAGCAATGTTATAATGCGGTTATCAGAAACGTTAGGTGAGTTTTTTTTAGCATTCTAATTTCCTTAGCATATTGGATAACCTCTGTTTTAAAGGTTTAATTTCTCCTGTTTTAACCTATCAAAGTTTCAATAATCTTTACATGCAGTCAAGTACTTAAATCCAAATACGGGTTTATGCAATACTTTTTGGCAACATAAACCAGATAAGCTTTTTAAATGTATTTGAATTATTAAGTAGCTGAAACCGGAATTAATTAATACGAACTGGTTCACCTCCATTGAACGATCAAAACAAGTTTAAATAAGGGGTGACTTGTTAATGTTAATTTTAACAACCGACTATCATTATATGGGCAAATATCAACCCTTATTGCCAATTAATCGACATAGTGTAAAAATATGGCAAAATTACTTTTAAAAATATCAGCTGTCCAAAAATCGAATTCCCAAAAAAGTGTGTATTTTTATCCATGGTAGTTAAGGTTTGTTGGCAAAATCAAAATTACAAATAAAAGCTATGAAGGAAAAATATCTTCCAGCTCCTTATTTTTATTCCAGACAACAGCGATAGAAATTATAGATAGAATATGCCAGAAAATTTCCGAAAATTTAATTGGAGACCTAAGGTTTGGAAGGGAAGAGGCATATAATCAAATATTTAAAAATTATTTTCCCCGGTTATGCCAGTTTGCTACCACTTACTTATTGGACGAGGCTGTTGCGAAAAACCTGATACAGGATGTTTTTTTAAAACTCTGGGAAAACAGACAGGAATTGCGCGAAAATGTTTCTATAATGTCATATCTTTTGACAATTACAAAGAATAAATGCCTCGATTATATTCGGCACCAGAAAATTGAAAATAAGCACAAGGAAAAATCTTGATATCTCACAACGAACTCGAATTAAATTATTATGCCTTGATGCGGCTCGAAATAGATCTGCTGGATTATAAAGAAATCCTGCAGATTGTTGAAGATACACTTAAGACGTTGTCCCCCCAATGCCAGCAGGTGTTCAAAATGAGCAGATACGAAAATTTAACCAACGCTGAAATTGCTAATAAACTTAAAATTAGCCAAAAAGCTGTAGAAGCAAATATTACCCGTGCCCTTAAAGTATTTCGGAAGGAGCTTAAAGATTACATAACAATCCTGATCCTTTTAAACATTCCTCTTAATTAGGTAATTAACTCCACTTAAAAATAGTTGTGCAACCCATATAGGGGTAGGCCATAGTTAAACGTATTTATTATGGAAACAGAAAAATGGAAGAAGACAAATTATAAAGTTAATTGCTGGTCAATTACCAGCAGATGAAAAGGAAGAAGTACTTAATGAGATTTCTCAAACACAGGCTGCCAAGGAATTTTATTACGAAGTAAAAACATTTCGGGCATTGACCCAACCAGTTCGGTAATCCTGTAATGAAAGATGATGTTGATTTCTTTTGTCTGGGATACGCGACAAAAAAAGAGCTGTCCGGAAAAGAATAATGATCTCGGTGGCAAAATATGCTGCTGTTATTTTAATTGCATTCTTTTCGGGTAAATATATATATCAGGAATACTGGCCCCTTTATGGTACAGAAATTTCCTACAACGAAATTTCTGCACCTCCAGGGCAGATAGCTCATCTAACGCTATCAGATGGTACCCTGGTTTATGTTAATTCATGTTCCAGCTTAAAGTACCCAACTACTTTCAATGCAAAACAACGAAAGGTCTTTCTTTCCGGCGAAGCGTACTTTTCGGTTCAAAAAGGTTCAAAGCCTTTTTGGTCGAAACAAGCTCTAG
>JAAUTT010000701.1 GCA_012031335.1 Bacteroidales bacterium
CAGTAACAATACTTTGCTGCAGGTAAGGGTTGTAACCATAGTTAGTAGCAGATTTCCAATCTGCATCAATACCAGGCACTGCACCTTGCACACCAGATGCATCACGACGTTTATCACCTTGTTCATAAGAGTTCCACCATTCCCACGAAAGGTAAAGAGAACCCCAACCACCAGCGGCGGACAAGCTGTAAAATAGGTTACCCAGGCATGAGCATCGGTAAGGTTACTCCAGCTGTTCCATTGTGAACCTTCGTCAAGAACTTCTTCCCAGATACATTCTTTGGTCCAAACAGCACCCGGATCCCATAAAGTGGTGAAAGATGGATTTAATTCATATTTGCCACTGTTGATTACTTGTTCGAAAGCGTCTTTAGCAAGAGTATAGTTTGCCTGAGCCTGCTCAGGAACGCGGTATGCTTTCCACATATAGGCTTCGCCCAGATACGAAAGTGCAAAACCTTTGGTACAACGGCCATATTCTCCGTTTAACGGATCCCATTCAAGTTCATCTGCTGCAACTTTTAAATCTTCAATAATAAAATCCCACATTTCAGCATAAGTTGCTGCACGGGCTTTGTTTGGCGTATTGATATAATTTTCGCCAGTTGCTAACATAGGAACACGGCCAAAAGCTTTTGCAAGCCACATATAGAAGAAAGCACGTACACTGCGGGCCTGTCCGTCAAGTGATGTCTTTAAAGCTGGAGTAATTTTATCGGCTTTTGCAAGACCATCGAGGAAATCGTTACAACGTGAAATAGCTTTGTAGCAATGTCTCCAACCACTTAAAAGTTCGGGACTGCCCGGGTTCCAGTTTTGGGTATTCCAGTCTTTGTCCCAACCTGTTGCTTGTGTGTCCATGGTAGGGTGTCCACCAATAAATAAATTTGGTTTGAATCCCCAGTCTCCGTTTGTTTCAGAAACAGGCAGCATCATGTCGTAACAACCAACTAATCCAGCTTTTGCATCCTTATCTGTCTTAAACATCTGGTCGGCTGCTAGTATTGAATAGTGGTCTACCGTCAGAAACTCATCTTCATTGCATGAGTTTGCTCCTAACAGGAATGCTCCGCAAGCCAGTGTATATAATATTTTTGATATTTTTTTCATTTTTTTAATCCTTAGTTTAGTGAAACAATTAAAATTGGATGTTCACGCCAACAGAATAAGTGCGTGGGTTAGGATAACGACCTGCATCCAAACCTGTATAGAGTACACTTCCCTGTCCTGCTTCAGGATCGCCATACTTGTTGTAGCTGGAGAAACATGCCAGGTTTTGGATAGAAGCATAAATACGTGCACCGTCTAGGTGTAGTGGGTTCAACAAGTTTCTGGTAAAATTATATCCAACTTGTATGTTACTTATTTTCAAGAAATCACCTTTTTTAACCCATGCAGAAGATCCACGCATGTTTTGATTGAAATCCAGGATTGACAACTTGGAAAGGGTATTGCTCTTGTTTTGAGGAGTCCAGGCTTCTTCGGCCGACGATTTTAAAATATTGGGGATGGTACCGTTATCAGTTCCGTAAATGTTTGACAATGCCATAGAAGAATAAGAATAGATTTTTGCACCTATTACTCCATATGTGTATACAGAGATATCAAAATTTCTATACGAAGCTGTGAGGTTCAAACCATAGTTCACTTTTGGGAAACCGTTGCCCAGGATGGTCATGTCTTTTTGATCGATGAAACCATCGTTGTTAAGGTCTTTGTACTTAAAGTCGCCTGCGCCTGTATTTGCCATTTGATATTGTGAGTGACCGGCAGCTTTTGCAGCATTATTTGCAGCATCAACTTCGGCTTGAGACTGGAATACACCGTCAACTTGATAACCGTAGAAAGAACCAACTGCATAACCTTCACGACAAATAGAATGGCCGTCCCAATGAACACCCGAAGCAGCTGGTATAGGACCAACATTTGAACCATCGTTTGTTGCATCTCCGTTTACGCTCAACAGGTCAGCACCCATAGATATAACTTCGTTCTTCAGGCTTGAACCTGTAAAGGTGGCGCCAATATTCCAATCGCTGTTAATCTGTTTTCTATAGCTTAAACTGAATTCAATACCTTTGTTCTGAATCTCACCATAGTTTGTATAAACGTTTGTATAACCTGCAGAAGGACGTATTGACTGGTACAATAACAGATCTTTGGATGTGCGCACAAAATAGTCTACAGTTAAATTAATGGTGTTATTTAAGATACCCAGGTCCAGACCAAAGTTACTCTGCTCATTTGTTTCCCATTTTAAACGGGTATCAACCAAAGGAATAGCATAACCATTAGCTGTTTGCCGTGTAGAACCCAAACCGGCAGTACCGTTTTGTCCATAATAGTAATAAGCAATTGTATTGGATGTTAATGCAGCAACGGATTTGTCAGTCGGACCTCCTGAGTTACCAGTTTGTCCCCAGCCAATGCGAAGTTTTAAATTGCTGATAACAGGGGTACCCTTCATAAAGTTTTCTTCAGAGATACGCCATGCAGCCGCTAATGAAGGGAAGGTACCAAAACGATTTCCGGCGCCAAAGTTGGATGAACCATCGCGACGTAATGTACCGGTAAGGATATAACGATCTTTCAGGCTATAAACCATACGTCCAAAATAGGATATTCCACGCGACTCAAGGTTATATGCACCGCTACCGCTTCTGGTGGTTAAATCACTTGTAAGGCTGACATCGCGGATATTTTCTGCCGGAAAATCGGTTGCCGATGCTGAAGACCAGCTACCAAAACTTTTACTTATTGAGTTACCAGCCATAAGTGTTAAATTATGGATGTCATTCTTCAAGTTATAAGTTAAATAACTTTCCAGAGCGAGGTTATTACTGTTCGAATTGTCTATCTGCAATTGGTAACGGGCATCGTAGTTCAGCAGGTCAATTTTTGTCACACCATCGGGCATGTAACGTTGTTTGTTGCCCCAGAAATTCTGGTAATTGTTCGCGAAATAATTATACGAAGCAATAGTTTTGAGGGTAAGCCCTTTTAAAAGCTTAAAGCTTGCATAAGTACTTACTAAAACCTGGTTCGACTTGGTTAATCCTGTATTTTCCATCTGCTCGGCATAGAGGTTCGAGGGAGAACCGCCATCGTAACCGGTAGTGGTTTGATAGGATGCGCCATATGTACCATTGGCATTTTTTACATTAGGGCTTACATATACACCATCGGCAGTTACATAATCCATAGTTGGGCAATAAAAAGCCATATCACGAAGCGAAGAAAGGTTACCGTTGTTTCCAAAAGAAGCATTACTTCCCTTACGATCGGTATGTACAAAATTGATATCACCACCAATCTCAAGAAAATCGGCAACTTTTGTAATTACGTTGGCACGGCCTGTTGTACGGTTATAATTGGTATTGATTATTATACCATCGTTGTTCAGGTAGCTTAAAGAAAGGCTCGATTGTGTTTTATCGTTACCACCCATTGCCGACAGGTTATATTGCTGTTTAAGGGAAGGGCGGGTTAATTCGTTCTGCCAGTCAATGTTTTTCCTCTTACCATCGTATGTTTCGGCGAATATTTGGTTTGCAATATTGGCACCATCATTAGCCCGACCAGTACGTATGTTTTTGCAAATTGATCAACATCACACACATCGAGGGTTGAAGCTAATGTCTGTATACCATAATCTGCCGAGAAACTGATGTTGGTTTTACCTGCTTTACCATGTTTTGTAGTAACCATAATTACTCCATTTGCACCTGCGGCACCATAAATAGCTGTTGCAGAAGCATCCTTTAAAAACTTCAATGCTTTCGATATCATTA
>JAAUTT010000702.1 GCA_012031335.1 Bacteroidales bacterium
ACATCCGACATAGAGAACGAGCCATTGACCGACCATGGTGTTGTGCTTAAGGTGAGTGATATTGCATGGGCAGGTCGTCAGCTGTGGGATTGCGACGTAGCATTCAAAACGGAAAGTATTACATGTACTATCCTTTGAAGGACAAAACCGATATATTCCGTTTGGGAGTCGCCATTTCCGACAGTCCTGCGGGGCCATTCGTTCCACAACCCGATCCGATAAGAGGAAGTTACAGCATCGACCCTGCCGTATTCCAGGATACTGATGGTACTTATTACATGTATTTCGGAGGTTTGTGGGGAGGCCAGTTACAACGATATAAAAACAATAAAGCGCTTGAATGTGCCTGCCTGCCCGAAGGCGATGAACTGGCCCTGCCTTCGCGTATTGTTCGTTTAACCGACGACATGCTGGGATTTGCCGAAGAGCCCCGCCCCGGTGACCATCCTGAACCAGGACGGCACACCGATGAAAGCCCGGCAGACCGAAAGCCGGTTCTTCGAGGCATCGTGGATGCACCGGTACAAAGGCAAGTATTACTTCTCCTATTCAACAGGCGATACCCATTTGCTTTGTTACGCCACCGGAGATAATCCATATGGCCCGTTTACCTACCAGGGCGTTATCCTCACCCCTGTGGTAGGCTGGACAACACATCATGCCATCGTTGAGTTCCGTGGAAAATGGTATTTGTTTCATCACGACAGTGTGCCTTCGGGCGGTAAAACCTGGCTGCGCAGTCTTAAAGTTATTGAACTGGAATACAACCCTGATGGGAGCATTAAAAACCATAGAAGGTGGAGGGGAAAAGTAGTTGTCTTAATCAGGTAAATTCCAGATTCAGGAAATCAGACAAGAGGATTAAATAACATTTTCGGCATAGACTAGTAACCTGTGCCGAAAATGTTATATTATCATTAGTGTCCGATAAATAAAATGAGATTTCTCCCTTTGGTCGAAATGACAAGGCTTTTATGGAATTTGAAATGGAGGTGGGTTGGTGGGCGGCTTCGCCGCCCACCAACCCACCTCTCCTTACCTAACTACCTCATTGTCATTTCGAATGTAATGAGAAATCTATTCAATATATTCTTTTATGGATTTCAACCGGACAATAGTGTTATATTATTATTACTTCTCTTCATTTGCAATGAAAAAACTTTCGCTGGGTCCAAGATAGGAAGGTTTTAGTCCTCCGGTATTTATAATTATTTTCTGAACAATCACGCCGGGGTCAATCATCCAGATTTTCAAAGTATGAAGACCCTTGTCTGGAATTTTTAATGTAGCGGTAGATTTCGTGCCTGGTTAACCACTGTTTCGGCCCATGCAGGATTCGACCAATGAACCCGGAAATTATCAGGGACATTTATAATATAATGCGGAGCCTCGTTGTTAAAAGATAAGACAATCCGAATATCTCTGCCTGGCATAAAATTTAAAAGTGGAGACGTTACCAGCGTAATTTGGAGCTGAGTCTTCCGAAAACAAATAAACGGGATACTCCAAACAGGGAGCATCCTTACCGGGAATTGCCGGAGATGCATCCACCGGACCGGTTGCCCGCATCCCCGATAAGGTAAGGCCATAATCATCCACCTTTATCCATTTGCTTTTCGCCAACCACCGTATTTTTCGAGAAGTGCTCCGCTTCGATGGAAAACAACTCCACCACTTTCGACAAAACCCTGGATTGTTTTTCTTTTTTCCAGGCATGGATTAAATGCTTTAACTTTTATTGCTACTTCTTTATCAGCACCTGAAACCCGGATAATTCCATCACCCGTTTCGCCGGACAACTGCGATTCGTCCAGGGTGATAAAGATGCGTACATCCTTATTCACAGTACCTTTGGTTTTGCTGAATGAAAGCCAGGGGACATTGGAAACTACGGAATATTCAAAAGCTACTTTTCCACGGTTAAAGATTTCGATATAATGTTGCCTCCCGTTGAAAGGATCAAAATTCTGGCAAAGCAGGCTCAAAAGAGGAACCAGGCCAGGCCGATTCTGTTCCTTCAAGGCTTACCCCCAGAATAGCAGTATCCGGAACATCAATTTCGATAAGATTAATGGCATCGAGACTGTTTTTTTGAGGAGGCATCCAATCGATATAACCCAGGTGTGTCTGATCCATAAAGATGGTTCCATTTCCCGTTTGCAAATACCTGGTTGTAATACGTCATCATGGACGTATCGGCCTGAAATAACAACCTTGTTTGTATGGCCATATCATTCGTACTTGCTCTTTTTTGAGCTGCATACAGGTTGTTTTTGGCTGCAGTAACATAAAGTTCGTTTACCAATGCGCATATTTTTGTTGGAAACAAGGCAACCTGGTAAAATGGATCGCGTTTTTCGGGAGGCAGTTTGTTATATAGGATTTCAGCCTGATGAGCTAGTTTGTTATACTCGTTAACTACATTTTCAGCTTCATGGTAGTTTATCAGGCTGTAAGTATGTGGTGATAAGGATTCCGGTTTTCTTCGTCCGTTAAATTTGGTATATTTTGAAAGAATGTCTGCAATTTCGTTGGCATATTCCGGTCCGAAATCTCTGGCTGCCCAAAGTCGGGTGTATTCATTTATGTTTGCGTTTGTCCATCTGTCGGTATTCCATGCAAGGCTTAAAAAGTATTCCATGGGAAGCTCGTACCCTTTGAAATGCCCGACGTTTACTATCCATATTCTGTCGGCACCATATTGTTTGGCAAGGGTCATCTGGTCCCATATTTTAGCGATAGGGTTAGTGTTAATCCATTCGTAACTTCGGGGATCGCCGTGATAATCGAAATGGTAATATACACCTGCCCCTCCGCTTCGTTTACGTTCTTCCTTGCTGGGTAATCTGCGGATATTACCCCAGTTATCGTCGGGCCATAAAAGGGTAATGTTTTCGGGTACGCTCATCCCCTTATTGTAATAGTCGAGTATCTCTTTATACAGGCACCACGATTGAGGAACAACCGTTATGTCGGGGTTCATTTCTTCGCTAATTATCTTTTGTTGTCGTAGAACGATGTTTTCGATGGTTTTGATGTTCGCATGTATGTCACCAGCAATTTCCGTATCGTTGGCTCCACGCAGCCCCATGGTGATGATACTCTCGTAGTTTTTATTGCGTCGTATACCTTCTCTCCAGAAATTTTCAAGGGTGTCGGGATGTTTATAATAGTTCCAGTGGCCAAGTGTAGTATAATATCGTCTGTCCCATTCCTTTTGTGCACGTAGCATTGGCTCCTGATGCGAAGTGCCAAGAACAATACCATATTCATCAGCCAGACGCGGGTTTTCAGGATCGTCTTCGTTAAAAGCGTTATTCCACATAGCGGGCCAAAGATAATTGGCCTTCATCCGAAGCAACAATTCGAATACTTTGGTATAAAATTCATGGTTGTAATTAACAATACCAACAGGAATGGGCGGCTTATGGCTTGGTTTCACATTTCCATATTTCGACTCAACCCAGTTGGATAAAGCGGGTGCTTCGTCATTAATAAAAATACCACGGTATTTAACACTTGGACTTTGCACATAACGGCCTGGTTTTACCCACAGCGCCTCTTTATGTGCAACCGGCACATCCGACCACCAATACCATGGGGAGATTCCTATTTGTTCCGATACGTCGTAAATGCCATAGATGGTTCCACGCTTGTCGCTTCCGGCGATAACAAGGGCTCTGTCAACTCCGGCCATGGGTTTCTCCACAACCTGAATCAGAAAAGTTTCCCACTGTCCTTCAATATCTTTTACGTCGAGTTTTTTGCTTTTTACCAGTTGATCGAT
>JAAUTT010000703.1 GCA_012031335.1 Bacteroidales bacterium
TTTGCGACACCGGACCAATGCAGGTCTGACCGCTTCCTTCCGAACTCTTTTGGATGTAACCCGACCATTCCTGTGGGAGTGTCATAAGCCGGAGTGTGTGTCCCGTGGGTGCCGTATCAAAAACAACCATGTCGTAGGTTACGTCGCTTAAGAAATCGGTAAACCGGTCGAATGTAGCTATTTCAACGGTACATCCGCCATTAAACTGCTCCTTTACGGTTTCCATAGTAGCCTCATCTAAAATAGCGGCCAACGGCTCCAGTATCCTTTGCTTGTAAGCATCGGTTACAACCTGGGCATCCATTTGCACTACATCCAGATTGTTCGCAACGGGCGTGGCATCAATCCCTACTTTCCGTTCAAAAATATCGCCCAGGTTCCCGGCGGGGTCAGTCGATACCAGTAAGGTGCGACTCCCTTTTTGTGCATGATATACTGCTGTTACTGCTGCCATGGTAGTTTTACCAACGCCGCCTTTACCTGAAAAAAAGAGATATTTTGTCATTTATTTTTTATTTATAAATCTCGGCGGTATTAAACTCAACCGTGCAGAATAAGCTGTAATTCGTCCAACGAAGGATACCCCTCTTTTTTGATAATCTTACCGTTAAAAACAGTAACAGGTAATTTTGCAGGGCCATCCTTCATTATAAATTCTTTTACTACCGGGTTGGAGGTAAAGGCAAGCGGAGCCTGGTTGATTGCAAACCGTTTAACTTCAATACCTTCTTTTTTCAAAGGAGTTGATTGTGTTTTGCAAGTCGAGCAGTGCTTTATCAGGTTCCGGGCCACATACTCCTGTGGAACAACACAGAGCCGGCTCGTATATCTCAATGGTTTTAACCAATTGGAAATTTTTAACATCGATTGCCATTCTTTCTGTTTTAAATTATTAAAATTTCCTCCTTAAAGCCCCGGCATTTAAATGGGGCAGCGTTTAAACAAAAGTGCATACACAGCCAAAAGCCTACGATCTTAATAATTGAACTTTTTAAGTTAATGCCGCCGAAACCGGATAATATTTTTTCTTGAAAAAGAACGCAACGTTTACCAAGGCTATCATTACCGGCACCTCCACCAGTGGCCCTATAACTGCCGCAAAGGCTTCGCCCGAATTAATTCCAAAGATGGCAATGGCCACGGCAATTGCTAATTCAAAATTGTTGCTGGCAGCAGTAAACGAAAGGGTTACCGATTGTTCGTAAGTTGCTCCCACTTTTTTGCCCATGAAAAAGGATATAACAAACATAACAACAAAGTAGATGAGCAAAGGAATTGCTATACGAACCACATCCAGCGGAATTTTAACAATATACTCCCCCTTTGAGTGAGAACATAACCACGATGGTGAAGAGCAAGGCAAAAAGAGTTAATGGACTAATTTTGGGTATAAACTTGGTTTGATACCATTCCTTGCTTTTTACATTGATTAAAATCAAGCGGGTTAAAAATCCTGCTATAAATGGAATACCCAGGTAAATAAATACACTCTCGGCAATTGTACCAATGGTTATTTGCGAAACACTGTCGTTTACCGGCAATCCAAACCAACCGGGCAATATGGCAATAAAAACATAAGCATACACTGAAAAAAGCAATACCTGGAATATCGAATTGAATGCTACCAAACCAGCTGCATATTGGGTGTCGCCTTTGGCAAGGTCATTCCATACTATTACCATAGCTATACAACGAGCAAGTCCGATAAGGATAACACCATACATATAGTCGATGTTGAATTGCAGGAAAATAATGGCTAAAAAGAACATCAGGATTGGCCCGATTATCCAGTTTTGCACCAATGATAGCCCCAGGATTTTACCATTCTTAAAAACATCCCCCAATTCTTCGTATTTCACTTTGGCCAGTGGCGGGTACATCATAACAATTAAACCGATGGCAATAGGGATGTTTGTAGTGCCGGATGAGAAATTATTCCAGAATGTAGCAATATCCGGATTGATCCAACCCATAAAAACTCCCGCAAACATGGCAAGGAAAATCCAAAGGGTTAAATAGCGGTCGAGAAATTTTAATCTTTTTTGAGATGGCATAGATTTAAAATTGAAAATTAATCTTTGTAAGCAGATACGGTAATACTGAAAATGCCTGTTTCGCCAATGCTGAAACTTATCAGTTCATCCTCCGAATAGTATTTTTTCAAGATTTCGTCGGGTAAGGCTATTTCCTGCTGTTTATGAATCACAGTATTTTTGAAACCCTGATCGTTAATAATAGCAAGATATTCTTCCATCGCAATAGCTCCCGAAACACATCCGGTATACATCTCTGCATCTTTCTTCAAACTATCGGGCAAAGTACCTTTTATTACCACGTCCGATACGCAAAAGTGTCTTTCCTGCTTTAGAACCCTGAAAATCTCAGAAAAAGCTTTTTCTTTATCGGGAACCAAATTCAATACACAATTGGACACAACAACATCGTAGGTATTATCAGGCAATGGCATTTCCTCTATGTCCCCCTGTACAAATTTAACATTGGTATATCCAAGCTTTTTCACATTTTCAGTTGCCTTTGCAAGCATTGCCTCTGTGAAATCGAGACCTGTTACCAAACCTGATTCTCCAACTATGGCTCTGGCTACAAAGCAATCGTTACCGGCACCACAGCCCAAATCAAGTATATGATCACCTTTGTTAATGCCAGCATATTGTGTGGGAATTCCGCATCCTAAGCCCAAATCGGCTTCCTTTACATGGCCTTCAATATTGTTGTATTCATCGCCAATCATGCTGAATTCCAGCTCCCCACAACAACCGGATGTGCCGCAACAACTAGCTGCCCCTGGGTTTGCCTGCATGGCAATTTCACCGTACTTTTCCTTTACAATAAGCTTTAAATCTTCAGCGTTCATAATTGGGGTTTGATTTGTTCAACATACAACTTGTAGAAACCTTCTTTTATCTCGTCTCTTACCCTGCGAAATTCACTTTTAATGAACTCTTCAGATCCGGTAACGTGCGATGGATCGTCGAACCCGATATGCAAACGGTGTTTTACTTTTCCGAAAAAAGCCGGACAAGCCTCATTGGCCCCGCCACAAACAGTAACTACATAATCCCATTCATCGGCCAGGTATTTCTCAACTGAATCGGAAGTATGATGGCTAATGTCGATACCTATTTCCTTCATAGCTTCAACAGCTCCCTGATTGAGTTTACCCGATGCCTGTGTTCCAGCAGAACATACAGTAATATTTTTGTCGAACGATTGCATAAAACCATGAGCCATTTGACTACGGCAACTATTGCCTGTACATAAAATTAGTATTTTCATCTGTTTAATATTTAATTACTTAAGTCGGTATATATTAACAACAATTGTCGTCGCTACAAGTTACATTACCCAAAAAGTCATCTATAATGACCTTCATTTTTTTTACAATGGCTGGGTTTAAGCAATAATTGGTTTTTACGCCTTCCACCTGGCCAATGATTAATCCCACTTTTTTTAATTCGGCAAGATGCTGATTTACTGTTGTTCTGCTCAGCGGCAATACTTCAGAGATATCTCCTGAAATACAAGTTTGAGCTTTAGAAATATATTGAATTATTTGTAACCTCGCCGGATGAGCAAATGCTTTGAAAAATTCAGCAGTTTCCTGCAACTGATTATCGAATAGTTCTTTTTTTGCGAATGCCATATTTTCTAAGAATTTTACTGACGCAATATACTGTCAATTAATTATTTGACGCAAATATACGACATGAATTGTATGTTAAATTTTTATGAGTTTTGAGAAAATTAAGGTTTTACCATCTTTG
>JAAUTT010000704.1 GCA_012031335.1 Bacteroidales bacterium
ACCAGCCTGCTTGCCCACAAGGTATTCAAAACGGAGGCTTGTTTTCCCCAAAGACCATTTAACACTAAACTGCGCATCTATTCCCTTGATGTTCTGTTCGGAGAGAGCTAAAGTATCGTTAATTACAGGAACAAATCCTTTATCCCATTCAAAATGCAAATTGAGCTGGTTACTGAATCCTCCCTTAAACCAGGAAACTCCTAAACCTGCTTCCATTCTTTCATTTAAAAACGCCTTCCTGGAATATAAGTGCCCCATAAAGTTTTTACGATCGTCAAAATCTTCCTTTACAGGACCTGTACCATTAAAAATTCCAGCATCAAAATAAAGAAAGTTAAAGGATGATTTTTGCTTTGGATGGAATGTTAGCTGTATTCCCAGATCCTTTTCATCGGGGAAGAGGGTTCGTGTAACAAGCGACCTTTCGTCTGATTCCAGATAAGTTGATGAGTAAGAAATTTCATTACCAAATGGTCTGTTAAAAATTCCGGAAGTAAGTGTCAATGTTTTTATCCAGGGGTTACTAATAGTAATATAAACCTCATCGGGGCCAAGGTTACGCTCTGTTGCATGAAACTGAAATACATACTTAACCCAGGTACCGTTATATAAAAATTTTAAACGGCTGCGGCGTAAGGTTATCCGGTTATTAGTTTCTTCAGCTTCAGATGCAAAATGTTGGTATTGCGTTTGAATCAGCCCGGTTATATTCAGGTTTTTCAGGAGTTCAGGATACTCATTCTTTAGGCTGTCTTGTTTTTGCGAATACAACACAGGCATTAATAAAATTGCGAAAAATGTAATTAAAGCTTTTTTTTATCATTATAAATTGTCAATCAGTTATTCTATGTATTTAATCATCATTGTCCGGTAAATAAATAATGCAACCTCTACGAGGTTAAAGCTTCGATCGTATTTATCTATTCTACAATTATGTATCCCTGCCTGACGGCGAGGCAGGCTCTACGAGGATATTTCTTCAACTTCGTTGAAGTTGCATAATTGTAGAAAATAAAAAGAATGTTGACTTGTGCCAACCTTGTAGAGGTTGCACATTTGATAAGGCTTTCACGCGATTTCACATTTTTAACCGGACAACACTGGTTTAAGAGGGATTATAAGGTCCGCGCATTTCCTTCAGGGCCTCAAGCCACCAGCGTATTCCCGGACTTCCAACCGTGCCGTTGCCGCCCGGATCGGCATTGGGCCCGTATGGGGGCACACATTGCAACCAGGTGGAAGCACACATATATCCCCAACCTTTTTGAATGTATTCACGGGTGATTTGAATCTGGTTTTCCTTCATTTCAGGAGAATACACACCAATATTGGTATAATTTACTGCATTTTCAGGATCAGGGCGGCTGTATTTCGACCAGTATCCTCCGGGAGCATTGGTAGGAGTGCCCTCTGTTTCAACGTATGGTTTTGCAGGATCGGGCTCGCTGAAATGAATGCCCAAATCGGCCTCGGCAGGTGGAAAACCTTTGAAATTGGTAGCCACTACAAAAGAAGGATCGACAGCTTTGGCGGCCCGAACCAGTGCAGCAGGATCGAAGCCGGCTTCACGCATGGCCATTCCTTCGTTATCGACATCGATCAATACATTTCGGAAATTGTTTTTCTTAAGCCAGGTTACTGTATTGGCAACTGCTTTATTGGCTTCATGCTGTGTCCACGATTTCCATTTGGCTGTGGAACCGCCCCAATAGAGACAGCCAACCACCACAATCATTCCTTTTTGGTCGGCAGCTTTGATAATTTTTGCCATCCTTTTGGCATAAAGAGGGTTTAGGGAAGCATCTTCCAGGTAACCTTTAAAATTCCCATACCTCGACCCCATGATAAAAACACTGATTGTATTTACGCCATACGACTTGTATTCGTCAAGATGAGCAATAAGATCTTTAGTAGCTTCTTCGGAATACAAGGCATTGGAACACCGCAACCCAACAACCAGAATCTCCTGACCATTTAAATAGGTTTTGGTACCCTTAACCGAGAACACATATTTTCCGGCATTAACTTCTGAAACTGTAAGTAGCAAAAGCGCTATGCAAAATACTTTGGAGATTAACTGATTCATATTTTATTCATTTTGATTTTAAACTATTCTTTTATTCTAACCCCACTATCCTTCCATCAGGAAAAAGTATCCCAACAACGATGGAAGCATCTTCACTCAAGCCATGTTCCGCATGGCCGCTGCCTTCTTCCCAAACGATATATGCAAAATCTTTGACACCTGCAGTCTCAACAAATCCAATTTCAGCGTGACGGGTAACCGGAAGAATTTTTTCTCACCCATCCATCTTCCCTTGAAAGCGCTGTTTACCTGGCCTCCAAACGATGTCACATACAAATTGTCATCCTGATCTATTCCCAGCTCCGGCATGTGACGTGCGTAGGATGTTACTTTTCTTCCATGATAATTCCACAAACCCTGCACCGTGCGCTCATAAATGTATCCCTGAGCAGTGGAGACAAATACTTTCCCTTTTTTATCTGCGACAATTTTTGGTGCTTCGCCCCTGTCGTCACTTACGGCTTCTTCGACGGGCCAGGTAAGACCTCCATCGGTGGAACGGCGATAGGTTACTTCTTTCACAGGCCCGTGTCGCTGAATCAAATGCAGTGTGTTATCGTCCGAAACAAACAAATCGGCGTAAACATGGTCGTTAACACTTTTACCATTTTCATCGGGATCGGGAAGAAACGACCACTTTGCAGTGCCCTTGCGGGTTTCCATTCCTATATTGCCTTTAAAATTTCCTCCACGGCTCACCAGAAAAAGCTGATCGTTGCGGTTGATAACCAATTCAGAGTCGCGCGAACCTTTAGGTTTTGCTTTGTCCACTTTTTCCTGTCGAACCAGGCATATTCGTTTCCGCAGTAAACGTGAGGATTACCTTTTGAGTCGACCACCACATCGGGGTCGGAACGAACGGCATTAACACACTCACACCCAACGGCGGTCTCTTTCGACCATTCTTTTTTTACCGTATCGTATTTCCGGTACATTAATCCGGTACGATTGTAAACCAGGTGAATGTTTCCCTGCTGGTCCAGGGCCAAATCGGGGAAGTTACCAGTAGCAACCACTTTGGGCCGTGCTGCATACACATGCAGTATCCAGTCGTCGCCATCCGAAGGTGTTTCAAACGTGGTGTGCTGCAAATTCGTTGGTGGTTGAACGCTTTTGCCTTTTCGGATGTCCGTCGGATTTTTTGCATTGATCCATTCCGTTTGAAACGGATATGGGTAATCGAGATAAAGTTCAACCTTGCCTAAGGTGTCCAAATAAATGTAGTATTCTTCACCTTCTTTGGCAAGACAATAGCCTTGTTTGACCAAATCCTGACGGGTTGTCATATGGCTAAACGGGATGGTTGCAAACCAATTATGCACCGCGCTGACAATGTCGTGTTTCTCCTGATTTACATCCTTTAAATCCATGGTCCCAGAAAAACCGGTTGAAGAAATGCCGTTGTTATCGGCAAAATTCAATATGCTACCTGAAAAAAGAATTGTGTATGTATTTTTCCTGATCCGGTCGTTTGTATAAGTGGGATGATACACATTTCCGGCCCAGAGGGTTTCGTTGGCATAAGTAGCTTTGGTTGGCCGGTGATTCATGATCAATCCCGAAAAGTAGTTTTTCCGAATCAAAGGTTTTTGGGCCCTGGATGGTAGCCATGATCGCACCACGGTTCGTCGATAAACGGACACCCGAACAGGCTTGCCCGCGTTTCGTTGTGAACGGTAATTACATGGTTATGCACA
>JAAUTT010000705.1 GCA_012031335.1 Bacteroidales bacterium
TCCGAGCTTCCAGCTTCCAGTCATTCAGCTTGGAGCTTTCTCTCCTGGCTGTTCTCCTTCCAGCTTCCAGCATTCAGCTTAGAGCTTTCTCCATCATTCCTCTCTCCGCTTACCTCTGAATAACAATTCTTTCGAATATTAGAAATAAATACTATACCTTTGGCGAAATTTTTTGAAATCAGACATTGAGCAGGAATAAAAAAACCTTACCCATCATCGCCTCTCTTGAGATAACAGATATCGCAGCAGAAGGTAACGCTATCGGGAAAGCAGAAGATATGGTGGTATTTGTACCCCATGCTATCCCCGGAGATATTGTTGATGTGCAAATCAAGAAAAAGACGATCCAACTATATGGAAGGGGTGGTTATCCGGTTCGAAAAGCTCTCCCCGCTCCGTGTTGCTCCACTATGCGAACATTTTGGTGTTTGCGGCGGATGCAAATGGCAGGATCTTCCATACGAAAAACAATTGTTCTATAAGGAAAAACAGGTAAAAGATAGCCTCACCCGCATTGGAAAAATAGAGGAAGGAGAATATCTTCCGATAATACCTTCGGATAAAACCTATTATTACCGCAATAAACTGGAATTTACATTTTCATCGAGCCGTTGGTTGACAAACGAGGAAATTGGCTCGGGTGCTTCCATAGAAAACAGAAATGCTGCCGGATTTCATATTCCGGGACTTTTCGACAAGGTGTTGAACATTAACCATTGTCACCTTCAGGACGACCCTTCGAATGCTATCAGACTTGGCTTAAGCGCTTTCGCATTAAAACAAGGTTACAGCTTCTGCGACCTGCGGCTTCATACAGGTTTTTTGCGGAACCTCATTATCCGCACCACCAGTACGGGCGAATTAATGGTGATTGTAAGCTTTGGAGAAGATAACCCGGCTGATATAACAAACACGCTCGGGTATTTACGGGACCATTTTCCACGAGATAACATCGCTGATGTACGTTATCAATCTAAAGGTTAACGATACCATTTTCGATCTCCCTGTGCATCTTTTTCATGGCCAGGATTATATAACCGAGAAAATGGAAGATCTGTCGTTCAAGATTGGGCCTAAATCGTTTTATCAGACCAATTCCCTGCAGGCATATAAACTTTATACAGTTACCCGCGATTTTGCAGGACTTACAGGTAAAGAAATTGTGTACGACCTTTATACAGGAACCGGAACCATTGCTAACTTTATTGCCCGCAGGTGTTTCAAAGTAGTTGGGGTGGAACTTATTAAAGAAGCCATAAAAGATGCAAAAGCCAATGCATTGGCAAATAACATAAGCAATGCGACTTTTTATGCAGGCGATATCAAGGATGTATTTACCGAGAGTTTTATCCACGAGCATGGCCGGCCGCATGTGGTAATACTCGATCCACCAAGAGCAGGAATGCACGAAAATGTTATCAACAGTTTGCTCAATACCATGCCCGAAAAAATCGTGTATGTAAGTTGCAACCCTGCCACGCAGGCCAGAGATATCGCTTTACTGTCAGATGCTTATGCCATTGAAAAGATTCAGCCCGTGGATATGTTTCCACAGACCCATCATGTTGAAAATGTGGTACTGCTGAGAAGAAAAGATTAATCAGTATCAATACTGTTCTGCAATTCCTTTGTTGATAACAATCCACAGGCAGCATAAATATCCTGACCCCTCGAAGCCCTTACGGTTGTAAGGATATCTTTTTCGTTAAGTGCATCTTTGAAAGTCTGTAAGGTGGCATCGTCGCTACCCTCGAGCGGAGTTCCCGGCACCGGATGAAACCGGATAAGGTTAACACGGCAACGGATACCATTCAGTATACGGGCCATTTCCCTCACATGACGCGGGGTATCATTCAGTCCTTTAAAAACAATATATTCGAACGAGACCCGGCGTTGAAAACCGAACTCGAAACCCTTTATTTCTTTCAGCACTTCTTTTAGGGGATATACATGCTCTACCGGCATCAGCCTCCGGCGTTCGTCGTCGAAAGGAGTATGCAGGCTTACCGCCAGATGACATTTGCTTTTGGTAAGAAACTCCTCATTCCCGGAATAATACCAACGGTGGAAACGGTGATCCGCTTCGGACTCCAGCCAAAACCATCGCTTGATGTGAGGATATCTAAACTCTTAAGTACTTCCTGCAGATTATCGAAAGGTTCGCCCATGCCCATGTAAACAAGGTTGGTGAGTTTATCCTTTTCGGGAATACTGATAATCTGATTCAATATCTCACCACTGCTCAGGTTTCCCTGGAAACCCTGCTTCCCGGTCATACAAAATAAACACCCCATTTTACAACCCACCTGCGACGACACACAAAGCGTGGCCCGGTCTTTATCGGGAATATAAGCTGCTTCAACGAACTTCCCGTTAACGGTAGGAAACAGGTATTTTTTGTCCGTCGACCGAAGTCTGCACCTTTGAAGGAGGTGTTAAACCTGTTTCGAATTTCTCTTTAAGTATTTCGCGTGTTTTGGCCGGGAGATTGCTCATCTCGTCGACTGATTTAACATGCTTTTTTGTACAACCACCCGGCAATTTTGTGAGGCGTTAAACGACGGCAATCCCAAAGAGGATGTAAGCTCTTTGAGTTCTGCGATGGTTTTTCCGTATAAAATCTGATCTTTCAATTACACTCCTGTTAATATGGTGCAAAGGTAATCGCTTTTAGGAACAGACACAAGAAATAAGAAATATGTACTTGAATTGAAGTGCCCGGTTATTTTGTTCTGTTTCTGATGCCGGAGAAATTAATGTACAAAAACTTGCTATTTATCACTTAAATGAAATTGGGATCAGTATAATTAAGCAAAAATTCTAACTTTATATGAAAGGACCAGAAATTAGTCCCTAAACTATTGGATGAATAAAGCTATGCATTGCAGGATAATCGTTTTATTATTGTTGTTTGTTCCTTTTTACACGGTATTTTCGGCCGAAAAGAAACCAAAAACTATCCTCATTTTACATTCCTATAACCAGGGATTGAAATGGACCGATGCACTAAACAAATCAATTACACAAACAATTGAAGCCGATTCGTTTATACAGCCCGATTTCCGGATTGAATACATGGATACCAAACGTTTCGAATCGGAATCTTATTTTCAGGTCTATCAGCAGTACCTTTTGCAGAAGTATAAGGACACACGCTTCGATCTTCTGATTTCGACCGATAATGCCGCATTCAACTTTTTCGTAAGTTTTCGTAAGGATTTTATGGGTAATCCACCCGTGGCATTTTGCGGATTAAATTATACTGATTCCATCCCCGATGAATTTACAGGGATAACTGAAGACATTGATATTTACAGCAATATTAACTCAATCATTAAAATACATCCCGATTATAAAAAGATATATTTTGTCCTGGACAAAACCATAACCGGAAATGTCATCCGAAAAAAAAACAACCGAAACAATCGCACGCTCTTTTCCAGACCTCCGTCACGAATACCTTACCGATTTCACAGTGGGTGAACTTAAAATCAGGCTCAACATGCTTCAGCCCGGCGAAATTGTCCTGTTATTGGTTTTCAATATTGATAAAAACGGTGCACCCATTTCGTACGATGATATATTAAATGAACTGAAACCGGTATGTAAAAGTCCGATATACGGAACCTGGGATTTTTACCTGGACAAAGGAATTGTGGGAGGAAAAATAACCAGAGCATCTACCCATGGCGAGTACCTGGCAAAAATCGCACTTCTTCTGCTGAAAGGGGCAAATATATCATCCATACCTGTAAGGGCTGGTCCAAACGAATTCGTTTTCG
>JAAUTT010000706.1 GCA_012031335.1 Bacteroidales bacterium
GGGACTTTGTTTATCCTGTTCCTTCAGTTGGAGGAGGATTATATGAAGTTCAATTCGAAGGAAACTAGGTTCAGAAATTCAAAGAATAACATCAGCATTAATTCTTGATGGAAATATTCCAACTGCTCCAATTATTCTAGACATCGATAAAATTATTGGTGGAGTAAGCTCAAACACTTTTATCTTTGAAAATGCTTACTACTCAAATTCTTATGATATTCAAATTAAAGGAGTTGCAGATTCAAATGCAAATATTGCTGTAACTGATCAAAATGGAAATAGAATTATAAAACATGGCATTAACTATTGGTATATATATAACTGATTTTTCTAAAGGTGGCGCTCAGAAGCAAAGTATCTTGCTGGCGTATTACCTGTCTGAACATTACCATTGTGAGTATATTGTTGCATCAACAAATGGAGATTACTTCAGTTTGGCTTCAGAAAAAAAAATAAAGATAACAGTAATAGGTAAAGGCTTTTTTAAACATTGTTTTTCACTCTATAAATTGTTCAAAAAAAATAAAATCGATATACTAATTACTTATCTGCCCATTGGTAATATATTGGGGGGCATTATTGGTAAACTGGCAGGTGTAAAAATAATTTATGGAGGTATAAGGATAAGTAAAACGGATTATCCCTTATGGAAAATTGTTATACAAAAATGGTTATGCAATTATTTGTCCACAGGTTTTATTTCTAACAGCCATTGTGCCAAAGCGAAATATTCAAAATTAGGGTTTAAAGAAAGTAAAATATCTGTAATCCACAATTGTATTGATACCAATAAAATAAATTCAGAAAGTAAAACTACTTTTCCCATTACAATCCTTCCATTGGCAGGTTTGTACCTTACAAAGACTATTTTACTGCAATCTATTCTATAAAAGAATTAACTGATCGCCATCCTGATATAAGAAATAAACTAGTATATCATATTGTTGGCTACGGCAATTTAGAAAAGGATATTCTTAAAACTATTCATGAAAATAATCTGGGGGACGTTATTAAAATATTCGATGGCAGAAGAAATGTTTCGGATTATTATAAAAAGCATGTATCTTTTTAATACTTCGATTGAAGAAGGATTGTCTAACAGTATTATGGAGGCTATGAGCTTTGGTTTACCGATTGTTGCCACTTCTGCTGGTGACAGTGAATACCTGGTAAAAGATAATTTCAATGGATATATCTGTAAAGCTGGTGATTCCTCTGATTTGGCTGAAAAGCTTTACCGTTTGATATCTGATGAAGATTTAAGAAATCAATTCTCAGAAATAGTTATGATCATATAAAAATAACTTTTCAGTTACTAGTATGATAAATAGATATAAAGAACTAATTGATAAAAATTCATGATCCAATCAAGCAAAATAACAAGTAAAAATTTTCTAAAAGAAACTGTTGGCAATGATAAAAGAAAGTATCTCTCGGCCATAAATTACAGCCAGTATGTTGTTACTTTGCCACTAATATTAAAATATGCAGATGGTAATATGATAGATGTTGGATGTGGTGACCTGCACTATAGAAAGTATATTGAGAAGAAGGTTAAAAAATATGATTCCATTGACTTTAGCAGAAAGGATAAAGATATAACCTATATCGGGGATGTACAAAACATGGAAATGATTTCAGATCAATTCTATGATTCTGCTATTTGTCTTGAAGTTCTTGAGCATCTAAGAAATCCTTTTAAGGCTGTTTCTGAGATCTATAGAATCCTGAAAAAAGATGGAATATTGGTGCTATCAGTGCCACATATGAGTAGGCTTCACGAGGAGCCATACGACTTTTTTAGGTTTACAAAATATGGCTTAAAATCTACGCTCGAAGATGCAGGGTTCAAAATAATTGAGATTCAAACAAGGGGTGGACTCTTTTCATTTATCGGACATCAGGTATCTTCTGTATTAATCTCTTCATTTTATCATATCCCTGTTATGAAAAATATTATTTATTATATAAACAAATTCTTTATTATTTATCCCTGTGTGATTCTTGATAGGATTTCAGATGGTAAGAAAAGACTGGCAGCCGGATATACTTGTGTTGTAAAAAAATAAATCGTATGCAAATACTGATGCTTGGTGTAAAGGAATTCCCGTATGGGATTTCTGCTAAATATGAAAAATTTCCAGGTGGGGGAACTGCCCGATATGTAATAAGTATTTCAAAACATCTGGCAGACAATGGATTCGTTGTTCATCTTATAGTAAGAAAAATGCCTGGTCAAAAACTATATGAATCGATTGGGAATTTAAAAATTCACAGGGTGTTTTGGATTAATAATAAGTATCTTCGATGGCCAAGCTTTAGTATAGCTTCATTTTTGAGAAGTTTTTCAATTATTAATAAAATTGATCTAATCCATTCTCATGGAAGTTTTGATGCCATATTTGGAATCATACTTTCAAGATTATTCAAGAAAAAAATTATTGGTACTCCGCATGGACTTACCTCATTTCAGGCTGAAGGAAGATATAATAAAATTACAGTTAGGCTCACTGCTTCACTTGAAAGGATGAGCTTCAGAAAGCTTGATAAAATTATTTTTCTTACAAATGCTGAAAGAGATGTTGTATTTGAGAAGTTGAACATGAATCATCTAAACTATGAGATTGTTAACATGGCTATTGAACCGATTCAGGTTAACAGAACCCAATCCACCTTGTTTAAAATCGTATTTATTGGAAGGTTGGTTCCTATTAAAGGGTTGGAAAATTTGCTTTGTGCATTAAAACAAATACCGGAAAATATACTCAAAAGCATAAAACTTTTCATTGTTGGGGACGGTTTTATCCGTACTGAGCTGGAACAATTTTCAAAAGACCATAAATTGGATGAATTCGTACATTTTGAAGGATTTACAACAAATATAGAACAGTATTTAAATGATGCTTCTTTATATATTTTGCCTTCAACTGGAGGGGAAGGTCTTCCTGTTTCCATGCTGGAAGCCATGTCGGCAGGAGTACCTTGTATGGTTAGCAATTTCGAAGCCCCATTTTCTGAAAATACATTTATATCTCTGTCAAATAATAAACCTGAAACAATTGCAAAATCAATTGTTTATTACTCTCAAAATCCTTCAGAATTACAAGGTATTGGTCAAAAAGGGAAACTGGAAATCGAAGATAAATTTTCAATGAAACAGGTTATAAGAAATTTTACAAGAATTTATAACAATTCTTAAAACCATTTGGAAAATAAATAACGGTTAATAACATTCAATAATGTTTAACCTATCCTGTATTATACATAAATTTCAAAAAACCTTACCCTAAATCCCTCTCCTTGAATAGAGGGACTTTGAAGAGCAATGAATAAAATATGTGCATTCTTTCTCCACTCGCCATAAGGAGAGGGGTCGGGGGGAGAGGTCGTTGGGAGTTTATGATTTAATCAGGCTAAATAAAATTTTACATTTAAAGTTTAGAACTTTATAAAATTAAGATTAATAGCGATATATTTTTATTTGCATTTTATGACTGAGCGAAATCAAACAATTGACCTGTTTCGTTTACTAGCTGCTTTCTGTGTTATTTGTATTCATGTAAATTATACTTCCTATAATAGTGCAATTGACATATTGAGATTATTAACTCGATGGGCAGTACCTTATTTTTTTATTGTTTCAGGGTATTCAATCCACCAAAGCCATATTTATAGACTCTAAAAAAATAACTTTTTTGGAGAAAATATAAATATATGAAAAGGGACTCACAAGCAACAATGTCAGGAATAATAAATGAATGGAAGGAAAAGCGGGACTTA
>JAAUTT010000707.1 GCA_012031335.1 Bacteroidales bacterium
ACACCTGTCGATGTCTCTTCTAATATTTTGCTACTTTCGGGTGGTGTTGATGTAGTGGGTATAGACGAGGCCCAGTTTTTCGACAATGGACTTACCGATGTTTGCACCAATCTGGCAAACCAGGGTATTCGGGTAATTGTTGCAGGACTCGATATCGATTACCTGGGAAAACCTTTTGGTCCCATGCCGAGTCTGCTGGCTGCTGCCGAATATGTCACCAAAGTGCACGCAATCTGCACCCGGTGCGGGAATCTGGCACATCACTCACATCGCATCTTAAAAGGGTCGAACCTTGTAATGCTCGGTGCTCAAAACGAATACGAACCCCTGTGCCGCCAATGTTTTAACAAAGCTTTAAAAAACTGAAAATGTCGTATACCGCAAAAGAAATAGCTTCAGTTACCGATGCCACAATTGTGGGCGACCCGGAATTCATTATCCGGAATATTGCTATTGACAGCCGGACTCTGACCGCCCCCGAATCGGTTATGTTTATTGCCATTCGTGGTGTTAGGCATAATGGTCATAATTTTTATTGCCGACCTTTACCAGCATGGGTTAAGATGTTTTCTGGTAGATCAGTTTTTTCAAGACTTTGGAGAAGAAGGAACATGGCTGGTAGTCGACGATTGCCTCGAAGCTTTTCAGAAACTGGCAGCCTTTCACCGGAGTAATTTCAATATACCGGTTATTGGAATTACGGGCAGCAATGGTAAAACGATTCTGAAAGAATGGATTTACCAGTGTTTGCATCATCGGGTAAACATAGTAAGGAGTCCCCGTAGTTTTAACTCACAGGTTGGCGTTCCTCTTTCGGCATGGCTTATTGAGTCTCAGCATCAGCTTGCAATCCTGGAAGCCGGTATTTCCAAACCCGGGGAAATGGAGAAACTCGAAAAAATAATTCAACCTACCTTAGGTATTTTCACCAATATTGGAGAACCTCACCAGGAAAACTTTCCGGGACACATGGAAAAAGCCTCGGAAAAACTGAAACTCTTCCGGAATTGTCAAACCCTTATTTACTGTAAAGATCACCCCATTATTCACGATTTGGTTTCCCGAAAACGAATAACCGATCAAAAAATAATATCCTGGTCGGTTCGTGAACAGGCTTACCTGCAGGTATCTTCGACTGAAAAGCAGGATTTCAGTACGAAAATAGCAGGTTTTTGTAAAGGAGAACCATTTAACTTCGAAATTCCCTTTACCGATAATGCCTCAGTCGAAAATGCATTACATCTGATAACATTGTTGTTTTATCTCGATTATTCTGCCGATTTTATTTCTCAGAGTATTCGCAATCTGGTACCTGTTGCCATGCGACTGGAGCTTAAGCAGGGAATCAACCAGTGCACACTCATAAACGACAGTTACAACTCCGATTTAGGATCTCTTTCTGTGGCACTCGACTTTCTTTCGAACCAAAGGCAACATGCAAAAAAAACAGTGATACTTTCCGATATACTTCAAAGCGGACAAAAAAAGTGAAAACCTTTACAAGGAAGTAGCTTTGCTTGTTAACAATAAAAATATTGATCGTTTTGTAGGTATTGGATCGGAAATTAATCAACTCAGGCGCTATTTTAAGCAGGGAAGTGATTTTTACAATAGTACGGCAGACTTTCAGATGAACTTCCGGAGAAGCAGTTTTCAAAATGAGGCTATTCTTATCAAAGGTTCCCGAGCGTTTGAGTTCGAAAAAATTGTTTCCATGCTTGAGGAAAAAGCCCATGAAACGGTTCTGGAAATTAACCTCAATGCGATGGTTCACAATCTGAATTATTTCCGTTCGTTTCTGAATCCACAAACTAAACTGATAGCCATGGTCAAGGCTTTTTCATATGGCAGCGGAAGTCACGAAATAGCTAACCTCCTGCAGTATCATCGTGTCGATTATCTCGCAGTGGCTTTTGCCGATGAAGGAGTTGCCCTAAGAGAAGCAGGAATAACCATGCCCATAATGGTAATGAATCCCGAAAAACACAGTTTTCCACAAATAATCAAATACAAACTCGAACCCGAAATATATTCGTTTAAAGTATTGAACGATTTTCTTTCAGAAGCAGAATCAGGCGGGGTAAATGATTACCCGGTACATATCAAACTCGATAGCGGCATGCACCGCCTTGGATTCCTGCCCTCAGAAACGGATATTCTGATTGAAAACCTGAAAACACAGCATACTTTAAAAGTGGCGAGTGTATTTTCTCATCTGGCAGGTAGCGATGATGAATCGCTTGACTATTTTACAAATGAACAGATTGCTGTTTTTGAAGAAAATAGTATTAAATTTATTAATGGCTTTTCACACAAAATCATGCGTCATATTTTAAATTCGGCAGGTATTGAGCGGTTTTCGGCATTTCAGTACGATATGGTGCGTCTTGGAATAGGACTGTATGGTGTTAGTGCGAATAATGGCACATTACGACAGGTAAGCCGTTTAAAAACGGTAATTCTTCAGATTAAAGAAATATCTGCCAATGAAACAATTGGATACGGACGTAAGTATAAAGCTGCTGAAACTATGTTAATAGGTATCCTTCCCATTGGTTATGCTGATGGAATACACCGGGTACTTGGAAATGGTAGGTGGAAAGTTTTATGTTAACGGCAAACTGGCACCGCTTGTGGGCAATGTTTGTATGGATATGTGTATGATCGATCTTAGAGATATCGAGGCTGAAGAAGGAGATGAAGTAGTTGTTTTTGGACCAGAATACCCGATTACAGAAATAGCTTCGCAGATGAATACGATTCCATACGAAGTTTTTACAAGCATATCCCGGAGGGTAAAAAGGATTTATTATCAGGAATAATATGGGAAAACCAATATCTGCAGTTATTATCACTTTCAACGAGGAAAGGAACATCGAGCGGTGTATACGTTCTCTGTATGGCGTTGCCGATGAAATTATTGTGGTGGATTCCTTCTCGAATGATAACACTGTAGAAATAGCCAAAAGACTTGGAGCCACTATTTTCCAGCAGGTCTTTCTGGGATATGTGGAACAAAAAAACTTCGCACTTTCCAAAACAACATATCCACATGTACTCTCGCTGGATGCTGACGAGGAACTCTCCGAAAGCCTAAAAGAATCTATTCTCGAAGTTAAAGAAACTGGACTCACGATGGTTATTATTTTAACCGGCTTACAAATTATTGTGGTAACTGGATAAAACATACAAGCTGGTATCCGTCAAAAAAACTGCGTTTGTGGGATAAACGAAAAGGCGAATGGGGCGGAGTAAACCCTCACGACAAGTTCATTTTGCGCAGAGGAGCTACAAAAAAATTCCTCAAAGGTGACCTGCTTCATTTTTCGTATTACACACTCGACCAGCATATTCAACAAGCCAATTCATTTTCGAGAATATTTGCCGAATCTCATTTTGTAAAAGGCCGAAAAACCTATGCATGGAATCTGATACTGAATCCAATATGGAGATTTTTCAGGGACTACTTTATCAAGCTTGGTTTTATCGATGGTGTAGACGGGGCTTACAATCTGTTTCATCTCGTCATACGAAACCTTTTTGAAATACCGGAAATTACTGTTTTTACAAAGATCCAACCGCAAAATAAAAGGCGATATCTGTTTTTTTAATGGCAGCAAAACATGGGGTGGCGGCGAAAAATGGCACTTTGACATTGCCTGCCGTCTTAATACCCGGAACTACCGGGTTATTGCAGTTGCCAGCAGCCAAAGCGATCTCCTTATAAAATTCAGACTTAAAAAAATTCCAACTTACTCAATTAAGCTTAACAACCTTA
>JAAUTT010000708.1 GCA_012031335.1 Bacteroidales bacterium
ATAACATATAGTCGTACATTTTTTCCCGTCGGATATGATGCAGCTTGCGGTATTCATCAGGATAATATTTCCGGAGATCGTAATCCGAAACGGGGCTGTATTCCTTTAGTTTTACCATTACATGTTTATGTACTTCAAACAATTGTTCAATGGCATTAAGTTCCTTGTTAAAAAGGCAATCCAATGAGTTTTTGCTGTCTTCAATAAGCATATCCACTACCTTCGAAACCAGGTCGTTCTTATCCACAACATGCTGGTATAGTGTCTTCTTGGAAATACCCAGTTCCCGGGAAACATCGTCCATGGTGACGCTTTTTATTCCATAGCGCACATATAGGATTTCCTACTTTTATTAATATATTTTTTAATCTTCATTCATAATTTTAAAAACGATTGCCCTTATGGAAACAAATTTTGAGCCAAAAGTTTCCAAAGTTTCAAAATTATTCTCCAAAAATGCAAGGATTATCTGATAAAAAACTCTCAAATAGCGTGAACCAGGATTTATTACCGGTGAAAAGGGAAAATCGGAGGTTGAAATGATTCCTGTTTTACAAATTTCAAATAGCCGATAAAAAATCTTTTTATTTGTTTTGCATATTCGGATATTTTTATCCTATATTTGTAGCTCATAAAAATATAAATGGCAAAAGCGTATCCACAAACTTTAAACTCTAAAGTAAACAACCCCCTCTCCCAGAGGACTTGTTGTTGTATGTGGATTTATACCCTTTGTTGTTGTAGCCGATAAGCAATTCCCCCATAATTTATTTTTCAATTAATCAGGGCTCAATAACAACTCTCTGAGTTAATCTCTTTTGCATTTAATCCCATCATGGAACAAAAACGAAGAAGTATAGTCAAAGCCATAACCTGGCGAATTACTGGTACTGTTGATACTTTTCTGCTGGCCTGGATTATTACTGGTAAGTTCGAAGTTGCTATTACATTAAGTTCGGTGGAAGTAATTACCAAAATGCTCCTTTATTATCTGCACGAGCGCACCTGGACCCGCATTTCTTTTGGAAAAGTGAAACCTCAAAAAGACGATTATGTTATCTAACCGAAATTTCATAAGTCGTTTATGCCCCTGGCAATCGATGTAAAAGGGAAAAAAGTTCTGCTTATAGGGGGAGGGCGCATTGCCTGGCACAAAATTGAAAGTCTCTCGCAATATGCCGATAATATCCAGGTAATTGCAACGGAAGTTTCCGACCAGATAAAGGAGGCAGGCATACCTTTCACAGAAAAAGCCTACGACCCTTCGGACCTCCCTGGTTCCACTCTGGTATATGCCTGTACCAATATACCGGAACTCAATCACCGGGTTTTAAATGATGCACATCAGCTCGGCATACTGGTAAATGTGGTAGACAATCCTGCCCTGTGCGACTTTGTTTCTCCTGCCATATACCGCAAAAGCTACATAAGTGTGGCTGTATCCTCCAATGCACAGGATGTTTACGAAGCTATCAGATACCGCAATCGAATCAAAGAACTTTTTTGAAAATGATCCAGCATAAAAAAATACGATCAGCACAGCTCCGTTCAGGACCGTGAAATTTTCCTGAAAGAAGTGAAAAAATCGGGAATTGCAGGGTGATTGATTCATACATGCAACCGTACTGAATTTTACCATGGCCATGGCAAAGTGCCACCTGAAACAGTTACGTATCTGTTCCGCTTAGTTAGCGGATTGGAGTCGGTGTTTATCGGGGAAACATTTATTCAGGGCCAGGTAAAAGAATCGTATCAGGTTTCGGCTTCGGCCTGGGAGCTCAGCTCATCGCTGCATCGTCTTTTTCAATGGGCTTTTCTTACCGGTAAACGTGTACGGACAGAAACCGGACTTTCACGCGGAGCAATGTCGCACAGTCATGCTGTAGTAGAAATAATCAAAAGCCAGATACCTCAATATCAAAACATGCGGTTTGCGTTTATTGGCATTAATAAAATGAACAGGACCATCATGAATTTTCTTAAAGGCAATGTAAACAAGGCATTTGTGCTTTGCAACCGTAACTTTGATAAAGCAACCGAATTCGAAAGTCTGTTTAACTGCAAAGCTTTTAAACTCGATCATCTGAAAATGGCACTTGAGCTCTCTGATATAGTAATTTCGGGCACCTCAGCCCCTCATTCCATTATCCGGAAAGAGCATATCCCGGAAAATAAGCTTCTCTCCATCTTCGACCTGGCGGTACCTTGCGATGCAGATGCTGAGGTCCGTGATCTTTCGCACATTACCTACTTCGATCTGAAAAAAATAGAAGCGCAGGTAAATGGCAATAAAACTATCAGAGCTGGAGAAGTATTAAAAGCCGAAGCCATTATTAATGAAGAGGTAAGGCGGTTTATGGAGTATCAGAACAGAAAATATTTTGTTGCAAATAAATCAATTATAAGCAATGTAAAACCTGATAAATCAATAGAAAAAACGAATGGATTGCTTATTAAAATGAAACCCCTTATCACTATACAAAAGAATTCCACAGTGAAACAGAAGTTCTTGAGGTAAAACACCAAGCAAAATATTGAACTATGAAAATCAGGTTAATTTGCAGAAATAGTCGCTTATCGCTGGTTCAGACTGAGGAAATTAAAAGTCTGTTACCAGAAATTAAATTTGAATTAACCTCTGTTCAATCGCTGGGCGATAAAAACCTGCATATTCCACTTGAAACCTGCGACATCAGCGACTTTTTTACCAGAGAACTGGACGAAGCGGTGCTAAGAAAAGAAGCAGATATTGCCGTACACTCCGCCAAAGATCTTCCCTATCCTATTCCTCAGGGGCTTGAAGTTATTGCGCTTACAAAAGCCAAAGACCAGAGCGATGCCTTGGTGAGCCGCAATAATCTTAAACTAAAGGAACTTCCTGCAAATCCTCGAGTAGGAACAAGTTCGGTTATTCGCGCAGAAAGTATAAAGTCGCTCAGGCCCGATGCCCGTATTGTAAGTATCCGCGGTACCATTGAAGAAAGAATTGCGCTTATAGAAAAAGATTTAACCGATGCTGTTGTTGTTGCAACTTGTGCCTTGCAACGACTCGGATTATCTGATATTATTGCTGAAACGCTGCCTTTCGATACCCATTCCCTGCAAGGTCATCTGGCAGTTGTAGCGCGTTCGACAGATGCAAAGCTCAAAGACATTTTTGCACCTATTGATATCCGCAACCAATATGGGCAAATAGCTTTGACCGGTTTCGGTCCGGGCGACCCGGAACTTCTTACTTTAAAGGCTTATAAAGCGCTGCAGGCAGCAAATGTAATTTATTACGACGACCTGATCGAAAAGAGTTATTTGTCAACTTTCAAAGCCGATGCAGTTTATGTTGGCAAGCGCAAAGGTAACCATTCGCATACGCAGGAAGAGATTAACCGGCTCTTGTACAAATCGGTTATAGAAGGCAAAATACCGTCCGGCTCAAGGTGGCGATCCGTTTATCTTTGGTCGGGGAGGTGAGGAATTCGAATATCTTCACAGCAGGCTGATAACACCGGTAGTTATTCCGGGTATTACAGCAGCTATGGGTGCAGCAGCTCAGGCAGGAATTCCGCTGACCAATCGTGGCGAAGCCTCCTCTGTTTCTTTTAATACAGCCTCTTCGCAGAAGGAAATAACTGTTCCTCATACTGATACACTTGTTTATTACATGGGTGCATCTAATCTCAAGAACTACGCGAAAAATTACTTGAAAATAACATAGACCCGGCAAACTCCGGCAGCCATAGTCACCAACGCCACGCAACCTTATGCAAGGGTATCCTTTAC
>JAAUTT010000709.1 GCA_012031335.1 Bacteroidales bacterium
ACCAAAAAGGTACCAAGATAACGATATGCAAATCCCCTGAAAAATTTGGCTTCCGCAGCAACTTCAGCTTTTTGGGCATCCGTCATTTTACTGCCGTCTAACCTTGATAAAATAGTATTGGCATTAGTAATTATTTTATACCATTCGTTCCAATGATAACTAAAAAGGTCCTGTTCAGGCCTGAACCAATCAGCATAGTTCCCTAACCGGTTATTATCGCCGCGGGCATTTTGTGCAATGTCAGTTCCCAGATAGTGTACAAAATTATTTGTTTCATTAAAGTTGAAGTGAATACCTCTCACCCGGGCATACAGGTCGGTTACTGCTCCCTGATAGTTTTCGTATGTTACATAGGAGTTTTCGGGACTATAAAAGTCCAGGGGAAGTTCTTTTAAGAATTCGCCCTCATCGCAGGAATTTACAGACAGCATTCCAAAGCAAAGTGCTCCAAATATTATATTTTTAAATGTATTTTTCATTATTTGTCAGTTTAAGATTAGAAAGAAATATCAAGACCCAGCGTAAATGAACGCATAACCGGATAGGCATCGGAACTGATACCCTGGTTGGTTTCGGGGTCCCATCCATCCCATTTGGTAAATGTCAACAGGTTTTTGCCACTGATAAATAATTTTGCATTTCCCATGCCTAACTTTTTAATCAACGATTTATCAAAATTATAGGCAAACGACAAATCCTGCAAACGTACAAAACTTCTCGACTGAAGAATTTCGGGTTCAATAGCCGGTGTCAGCCATTCCTGTGCATATCTAGCGCCCGGATTAACAGGTGACCAGACATCGTATGTGTTAAACCAGTTTGAACTTGCGGCCACACCTGGAGTGAATAAATCGGGCATATTATTGTAGGCCATATAACCGTTTTTACCTCCATTAATAATATTGAAAAGAATCTCAAGGTAAAATTTTTGTAGGCAAGGGTATTTTGAATACCCATAGTGAAAATTGGTTTGGATTCTCCAAGAATAACGCGGTCGTCGGCAGCGGTAATATTGCCATCGGGAGCAGTTTTATCAGGACCTGCCTGATCTTTAATTTTATATGTTCCGGGAAAATAGCCACTCATAACCTCATCATCCACCTGCCAAATACCTTCTATCTCAAACCCATAAATAGTACCTATGGACTCACCAATAAACAATCCGCTTGAAATCAAATCATCCTCTTTGCCATCTCCATCTTTGTCTTCTCCAAGCAGACTAACAATTTTATTTTTGTTTGAAGCAAACGTTACATTTAAATCCCATTTAAAATTGGTGGTTTTAACCGGAGTGGTATTCAAATTAATTTCAATACCGTGATTTTTTAATTCCCCAAGATTGGTGCGAACTGAAGAAAATCCTGTTACTCTCGGAATCACTACATCCCAAAGCAAATCTTTGGTACGTGCATTGTAATAGTCGATGGAACCACGAATTCTATTGTCCAGAATAGTAAAATCAACACCTGCATTTAATTCATCGGTGGTTTCCCAGGTAAGATCACCATTTGCCATACTTTTAACGGTTAGTCCATTCTGTGTTTGCCCGCCATCGCCAAAAACATACTTTTGATTATCGCCCGATTCTACACTTGCCAGAGAGCTGTAACGAGAGGTTTGATTCCCTGTTACTCCATAACTGGCCCGGACTTTAATATAATCTATTGCTTTAATATTGAAAAAACCTTCTTCAGTAACTACCCATCCGGCACCTACTGAAGGAAACAAACCAAATTTATTATTTTCGGCAAATCCGCTAAAACCATCACGGCGAATTGTAGCTGTCAGCAAATAACGATTTTTGAAATTATAAGCTACACGCCCCATCTGGTAAAGATTTTTTTCTTCCCAGGCTCCGGAACTAATAAACTGATTGGTTGCCTGTTCAACACTATTGTATCCTAAGGCAGTATTGCTGAAACCGTCGCCTTCGGCAATAGTTCCATCCCAGTTTGTCTCGTTGTAACCATAAACAAAAGTTGCATTAATATTGTGACTGTTAAAGCTACGGGTGAAATTGACAATATTATCGAGCAGCGTGAAATAGGAGTTAGCTGTTTCCTTTTTAGCATACCCGGTCAGCCCGGCGTCAAATTCATTAAAAATATCATTGTTCCGGGCATCTAATGTATAATTGTAATTTAAACGGTATGTCAACCCTTCCACCCATGGAATTTTAACCAAACCATAAAAATTGGCATTTATTTGATGACGCTTATCACTACTCAGAGCCTGGGCATTCAAAAACGGATTTACTAAATTGTCACCATTCGGATTAATTACCCAGTTACCATCCGCATCTTTAGGTGTCACTACAGAAGCTACTCTTCGCAAATTTGCCATGGTAGGAACCGCTCCCGAAAAATCGGCAAACGACACAAAGGTGTTAGTACCAACGGTTAACCATTTTGCGATATCCGAATCAATATTTAACCTGAAATGAGAACGCTGATACTCATCATTAATAATAAGGGCTTTTTGATCGGTAAAGCCTCCGGAAAGGAAATACGATATTTTTTCGCCTCCACCAGTTACATTTACTACATGATTATTCAAATGACCGCGCGAAGTAGCAGCACCCCACCAATCATATTCGGTTCCGTTGTTTGCTCCAGCTACAACAGCCGGTAACATTTCCGACTGGGTATAATCCCATGTTGGGTTAGGTTCGGTATAGCCTGATTCAGCAGTATAAGCCCTTTTATATTCAATAGCCTTTACTTTTTCAAGAAATTCATTTCGGTTTAATAACCTGTGTTTTACTGTAGGCTCACTTATTGAATAAGATGCAGAATATGAAATTACAGGCTTTTGAGATTTCTTACCACCTTTTGATGTAATCATAATAACACCATTGGCTGCCTGAGCGCCATAAACTGCCTTGCTGCTGGCATCCTTCAAAATATCAACCGATTCAATATCGGCAGGGTTAATATCCGAAATCCGTCCACGATAGATTATTCCATCTAAAATAATAAGTGGATCTTTACTTCCGTTGATTGTAGTCTGCCCGCGTACTTCGATGGAAGGGTCCTGCCCGGCCCGGTTCGTCTGACCAATTGTGATACCAGCCACCGAGCCCTGCAACGACTGCATGATGCTTGTATTGGGAGATTCACGGAACGATTCGATGTCGGCCTTTATCGCAGCACCTGTTAAATCTTTTTTCTTCATCGAGCCATAACCTACCACCACCACTTCTTCTAATTTTGTGATATCGGGCACAAGCTTAACATCAATGGCCGATTGTCCGGTATACTGAATTCTTTCTGGTACATACCCAAGAAAAGAAACCACCAATACTGCATCAGACTTTTGTATTTCCAGACTGAATTTCCCATCAATATCCGTAACTGTGCCTATAGTTGTACCTTCAATAATAACATTAGCGCCTATTACGGCTTCTCCATTGGTTGCATCGGTTACAATTCCTGTTACTCTTTGCTGCTGCAGAGCTTTTTTTAGGCCCTACAACAATCAGGTCGTTTTCCAGTACTGTAAAAGTTACATCTGTCTTCTCGAATACCTGAGTGAGCAAATCCTGAATGTTCGACTGGCTAACGGAAACATTGACAATCCTGTTCACATCGCTTAACTGATCATTATAGAAAAAACGATACGAACTCTGACTTTCGATTGTTTTTAATATTTCTTTCACCTTGGTATTCTCAAAATTGAGGGTAAAACTTCCATTTTGAGAAAATGAATTTGAGGAAATTGCCGCTAAACAGAATAAGTTTAGTAGGAAGGTAATTTTCATAATGTTAAGTAGTTT
>JAAUTT010000710.1 GCA_012031335.1 Bacteroidales bacterium
TTCGCGGTTGCTGGAGGAGCGTATGTGGTGCGGGGGAGGAACTGCCCGGCCACGTCAGGCGACCTTGACATCGGTCGGGGCTTTGGAATACAATGATGGTGGTTGTGTGTGTGAGATGCCAACGTAGCTCCAGTTGGTTAGAGCAGCTGTTTCGTAAACAGCAGGTCGGGGGTTCAAATCCCCTGAGAGGCTCAAAAAAATGATTTTATAAAAAGATCAATTATTTCTGGCTGGTTTACTAAAAGAAATTATTTTTGTAACGCAATTTATACATGCGGAAGTAGCTCAGTCGGTAGAGCATTAGCTTCCCAAGCTAAGGGTCGCGGGTTCGAATCCCGTTTTCCGCTCTAATCAAAAGGTTGTTTTTTTACAACCTTTTTTATTTTGAAATCATTATGCAGGCCGACATAATTACCATTGGCGACGAAATTCTCATTGGACAAATTGTTGATACAAATTCATCATGGATTGCCCGACAATTAAACCTGACTGGTATAAAGGTCAATAGGATGGTATCCGTCGCCGATAATAAAACAGCAGATATTCAATATATTAGATGAATCCTTTTCCAATGTTAATTTAATTCTTTTAACCGGCGGACTTGGTCCCACAAAAGACGACATTACTAAGCAAGCATTGGCTTCTTATTTTAATACAACACTTGAATTAAATTACGAAGTATTAACGCATGTTCAAAAATTGTTGGCCCAGCGAAATTTATCGTTGAATGCGCTAAACCAAAAACAGGCAGAACTTCCGGGAAACTGCAAGGTTATGCATAATGCATGCGGCACAGCTCCGGGTATGTGGTTCGAAAAAGGGGAAAAAGTGCTGGTCGCGATGCCTGGCGTGCCTTTCGAAATGATTATGATGATGGAGAATCAAATACTAACATTAATCAAATCTCATTTTAAGACTTCTCAAATTATTCATAAAACACTAATGGTTCATGGCATATCCGAATCAGCGCTTGCACTCAATATAGCAAAATGGGAAAATGCCTTACCCCCAGCATATTAAGCTGGCATATCTTCCATCGCCGGGAATAATTCGTCTCAGATTATCTGGCTCTGGAGCAAATAACGAACTATTAGATAAGGAAATAAATAAACACTTTTCAGATCTCAAGCCTCTTTTAGGTGAAAAGCTATTTGCCGAAGATGATGTAAGTGTTCAGGAGGTGATTGGTAACTTGTTGTTAAAGAGCAATAAAACACTTGCTGTGGCTGAGAGTTGTACAGGGGGAAATATTGCTCATTTAATCACACTTGTACCGGGAAGTTCTGCCTATTTTAAAGGGGGAGTGGTAGCTTACTCCAATGAAATAAAAATTAAATACCTGGGCGTATCGGAAAACGCGCTTCAGGAATTTGGTGCTGTTAGCGAATATGTTGTTAGTGAAATGGCCAGGAATGTTGCTCAATCATTCAATGCTGATTTCGGAATTGGCATTTCCGGTATTGCCGGCCCGGAAGGAGGAACACCCGACAAGCCCGTTGGAACGGTTTGGATCGCAGTTTTTGATGGAAAAGAAACAGTTTCTGCCCGATTTCTGTATGGCGATAACAGGGAGAGAAATATAACAAGGGCATCAGTTTCCGCCTTTAATATGCTCCGATTACAGATTCTGAAAGGGTTTGAGACAGTTTAAAAAAAGTGCAAAAAAAAATATAAAATTTGGTTAATTAAATTTTTATAACGACTTTTGCGACCTGATTTACAAACGTAGGAATTAATTAAAAGAAACATGTCTAAGATTTGTCAAATAACCGGTAAGGGTGTGATGATAGGAAACAACGTTTCACACTCCAAGAGGAGAACCAAAAGAACATACGAACCAAATTTATTTTCTAAGAAGTTTTTCCTTGAAGATGAAAACCGTTGGTTAACCTTAAAGGTATCCGCAGCAGGAATTAAAACTATTTCTAAGAAAGGTTTATTGCCTGCCCTGAAAGAAGCAAAAGAAAAAGGATTTATTAGGGAATATTAAAAATAAAAAATAATGGCAAAAAAAGGAAACAGGGTTCAGGTTATTATGGAATGTACTGAGCACAAAGACAGTGGAATGCCAGGAACTTCCCGCTACATTACCACCAAAAACAAAAAAAAATACATCTGAACGTTTGGAATTACGCAAATACAATTCCGTTCTGAAGAAAGTAACAGTTCATAAAGAAATTAAATAACATAAACCATGGCAAAGAAAGTAGTTGCAACCCTTAAGCAAAAAGGTGCCGGAAAAGGAGTAGCCAAAGTAATAAAAATGGTAAAATCCGAAAAAACCGGATCTTATGGTTTCGTTGAAGAAATCATTCCTTCGGAAGAGGTAAAGGACTTCCTCGCTAAAAAATAAATTGATTAAGATTATATAAGTACCGAAAAGCTTTCTTCCTAAGGAGAAGGCTTTTTTTCTATTATAGGAGGCACAAACATATGGCTTTTAATTTTTTCTCCCGTACAAAAAAAGATACACTTGATAAAGGTTTGGAAAAGACCAAAGACAGTGTTCTTAAAAAAATTTCAAGGGCTATTGTCGGTAAGTCAAAAGTGGATGATGAGGTATTGGATAACCTTGAAGAGATACTGATTAGTTCAGATGTTGGTGTGGAAACCACTTTAAAAATCATTAAAAGGATTGAAGAAAGAGTTTCTCGCGATAAATATATGAATACGAGCGAACTAAATGGTATTCTTAAAGAAGAAATTGCAAAGCTCCTGAACGAAAACAACACAACCGATGTGGATGATTTTGCATCCCTGGCTAACCGGAAACCATATGTAATAATGGTGGTTGGTGTTAATGGGGTGGGAAAAACAACTTCAATCGGTAAACTTGCTTATCATTAAAAAGCTGGAAAGAAGGTCTACTTAGGTGCTGCTGATACATTCAGAGCTGCTGCCATTGATCAGCTTGTAATCTGGTCGGAAAGGGTAGGGGTTGAAATTGTAAAACAAACTATGGGGGCAGATCCTGCATCCGTTGCTTTCGATACACTTAACTCGGCTAAAGTAAACGATGCCGATGTTGTAATTATTGATACGGCCGGAAGGTTACACAATAAGGTTAATCTAATGAACGAATTAAGTAAGATTAAAAAGGTGATGCAGAAGGTAGTACCGGATGCTCCTCATGAAGTTTTACTTGTACTGGACGGATCCACTGGTCAAAATGCTTTCGAACAGGCCAAACAATTTACTTTGGCTACCGATGTTACAGCATTGGCTCTTACCAAACTGGATGGCACTGCTAAAGGAGGGGTAGTGATAGGGATATCAGATCAGTTCAAAATTCCTGTTCGCTATATTGGCGTTGGCGAAACTATGGAAGATCTTTTACTCTTCAATAAAAACTGATTTCGTTAATTCGTTATTCACCGATTCTCAATAATTCCTGAGACTTAACGGCATTAATATTGCTTCATCCTTATTGTTGATATTACGATATTAATTTCTTTTATTATATCATGGATTATAATACGAAAAGAAAACTTATTAATTTAGTTACCCTTGGTTGCTCAAAGAATCTGGTGGATTCTGAAAAATTAATGGGACAATTAGAAGCATCAGGGTTTACATTGATGCACGATTCGTCTTCAACCAGGGCAAAACAGTTGTTATTAATACCTGTGGCTTATTAAGGATGCAAAAGAGGAATCGGTTGACACCATTTTACAGTTTGCCAAAGCAAAGGTTAAAGGGATATTGATAATTTATATGTAATAGGCTGTTTATCTGAAAGATATAAGGATGATTTGGAAAAGGAAATTCCAGAGGT
>JAAUTT010000711.1 GCA_012031335.1 Bacteroidales bacterium
ATACCGGAGTTACACGGCGTGTTTAGCAAATAATATCGGAAAATTCCGAAAAAACAGCGTGTATTTTTGTTACATTATAAGCCACATCAGCACTGTTCCATGGAGTTTAAAATTTCAAAAACACTTTAGGATGATTATGAGATTTATCCGGTTGTGAAAAACACACAAAAGCCTAGGTTGTGTGTTAATTTAAAGATACTTTTTACCTTTACTTAAAAATACCTGAACTATGAAAACATCTGGTTACTTACTAATTGGTTTCTTGCTCCTTCCTGCAATTGTTTTTAGTCAATCAAATGATGAAATGGACATCAGAAAACTGGAAACACATTGGACAGAGTTGCTTGATAAGGGAGATACAACCTCATTACTGAAGTTATGGACAAAAAACTATGCAGTTAATAATCCAAATGGGAAAATTGTGACTCCCAAAGAAATTGTAGCACTTATGAAAAGCGGCCATAAATTCCCTTTGGTCAAAAGAATGATTGAGAAAATTACTTTTTATGAGGATATAGCTGTTGTGATGGGCAAAGAATTGCAACAACCCGCCAATAAGACAACAAATATTGAGGAATGGATCCCCAGAAGATTCACCAATGTTTGGATAAAAACTAAAGGTCATTGGCAGCTGGCAGCAAGGCAATCATCACAAGTATGCTCTGAATAAGCTTATCTATGGCTATATGCGTATTAAAGCAAACGCATATGAGCTTTTACCCACAATGCTACAATCTAGAATAAATTCTTTCGCTCACATTAAATTTGAAAGAGGTTAAACCTGAGATTGGTTAACCGGTCAACAGGTACAGCCTTTTATTTTTCTATTTTTTGTTATTTAACAACAAATAGAATTGTAATTATTAAAGTCGTTAACCAAAATATAATTGACAATCTATTATATTCCGTTTTAGCTTTCTGAATTTCGCTGTTATTGGTATTCTGAAAAATATATTTTGGAATTGAGAACCGAAATCTTCCATTTCTCCAAATAACTGAATGGTTATCTTGATATTTTTTATTGTATTTTTCAGAAACTGTATCATACCGCATTCCAAAAATATTAATCATGAAAAATAAAACTATGGGTATTACGCATAATAATCTTAAAAAGAGCTCATATTTAGTCATACTTGGTTGAAAAATATCATTAAATTATTTCTGTTTTGACACATTATATTTAATCACTGTTATCCGGTTAAAAATGATTAGATCCTTCGCTCCGCTCAGGATGACAATCCTTTCACTGGTGTTGGAGGATTAGGGGGTAGTTGGCGGCGAAGCCGCCAACTACCCCCTAATCCATTCTAAACATCTGATTGTCATTTCGAACTGCCTGCCCCGCAAATGGCGGGGAAGTGAGAAATCCCTGCCTACATTATTTCCCCGGACAATAGTGACATTTATAAAAAAAAATAACCACGAACCTTCCCACCGTTGAACTCTGGGAAGGCGGGTGCACGAATAATTTATTCAAAAGAATAAATTATTCCTCTTTCCTGATAAAATGGAAACCCACCTTTTTTAATTATCATATTCTTTCAGTATTGCATAGTCAGTAAGAAGAAATTTAAACGACCAGTTTGTTAAATCTCTCTTCATTCCAATCCATCCGAAAAAAGTTTTATCGTCTTTTAGTATTTTAAATCCAATAAAATACCTATCACTTATTGAAACGTCCTTCCAATGGCCCTCAGTGGAGGAATTTCCTCCCATTATCCAAAAATAAGAATAAATAAGTGCTTCATCATGAGACCAGTTACTCTCCTCATTTATTGTTTGATAGTGGGGTATTGTATCCATCCAATTTGTGGTCGGGTTAATACAAATTGCATTTTTTAGCAAAGGAGTTATACTTAAATTTTCGCAATCAGACCCTAGCATCGATGGGTGACACATTGAGCCCTTGATGGTAAAATCATCGATCCCGTCTTTATTTAAATCTAAATTTATAGTTGTATCAGTTTTTTCCCAGGGATCAATTATTGTGCAATGAATATCCGGATCCAGATCCGTATATTCAATACCGGCACCGGTTTTTTGTCCGGCTTGAATAAAATCATCCAGAGTATAGTTAACATTTTCTTTTTCACAAGAACAAAACAAAATAACCTGAATGATAATGATATATAAAATACTCCTTTCCATAAATATGGTTTTTTAGGATATAGATTTAATCAATCCAGTTATTAATCTTTGTAGTAGATTTTGCAAAACATGGTCAACACTTTATTAAAATTCAACTATAATAATTATTGATAAATTCACTACCTGCTTGGCGCGTGTGCTTTATTTGTCAGTTTGTCAGAGCTAAAATTAATGAAAATATTGTCAACAAAATTGTTATTGGGGTAAATAGCCTTTGCTCCAATTTGTTCTTTGAAAAAATGTTTCCAATAGTGTTGATGGCAAAAAGCATTGCCATTATCCATAAAATAATCTTCATAACTATTCCAGGATAATCAAATATTAAAATATTGGAATACGCCATTACAACAAACAAAAAAAATAAGTTTATTAAAACAGAAACTATTTCAAACCGATACATTTCCTTGTCGGATTTTAACCGACCTCCCCCAAACAATATTGTATGGGATAATTTTGAACATTATGCAACAATGAAAAACCAAACTTATCGAAAGAATTATTATTATTCCGTATTGTGCAAAAGGTACCATAATTAATTCCAATTAAATCCAACAATAAACGTATTTGAAACACCTTCTCTTTGTCCGCTATTTGGAAGACTTGATTTTCCCAGGAATATTCTATACTGTAAATCTAATGTAAAACGACCTTTATGCCAAATTTCATACCCTGTTGAAAAGGTAAAAGCCGGAATACCGGTATAAAAAGCTGCTGAACTTGGGTCTTTTACAGTGTAAAACGCCGGTGCATCAAATGTTAACCCTGTGCCACCCATAATCCACCATTGTCTTTTAACCAATATTGGCCTGCAATAATAACAGCTTCAAACCCCCTGTCTTTTCCATTATATTTGTAATTAGCACCCCGTAATAGGATGGCAATGGAAAATATTTTACCAAGAGAAATCAGTTTGTTAGTTTTCATGTGTATATTTCTTTAAGGGGGTTTATTTCTAAAGGCTTCTCATTGTAGCACCGATATGTGATATGCAGCGGCATTTTTCTTAATTAATATTTTTTAAATATTTCACTAATTATTTTATTACATAGTTTATGTCCGTTTTTTTTGTGTCTTTTCCTAAACTTATCCTAATGGTTTCATCTGCTAATTTGTCAGATAAACCAATTGCTTTTAGTACATGCGATGGCTTGTTTAGCTGAGTGCTGCATGCTGAACCCGACGATACGGAAATGCCGTAATAATCCAGCATCGATCATTAATTCGTCTGCTGACTTATATGCTGGCAAGCTTACACTAATTGTATTTGACAAACAGTTTTCGGAAGGAGAATTAACAAGTATGTCCGGCTTCACTATTTTTAATTGTTCAATAAAATGTTCTTTAAGTAATTTTATATCATTAGAATAAGATATTTGCTTATTAACCTGGTTGCAGGCTTTTCCAAAACCGGCTATGTTATGAACCGACTCAGTTCCGGCTCTCATGCCTTCTTCCTGATGCCCGCCATGTATAAACGGGAAAAGAGGACTGCTAATCTTTGCATACAAGCCACCAACTCCTTTAGGCCCATAAAAGTTTTATGAGCAGAAAAGGTGGCATAATCAACCCCCATTTCTTTTACATTGATGGGAATCTTCCAAATGCCTGAACACAATCGGACATTAC
>JAAUTT010000712.1 GCA_012031335.1 Bacteroidales bacterium
AAAATGTAACACTACCATATATAGGGCCTCGCTGGGACTCCACCATTTCTTTTGATAGTATTACCGGACAATTCGAAATTGAAAGATACAGGAGTGGGAAGCTGGATCTCAAAATTAATTCCTCTGTACATAATTTTGTTGTGCAGGATAACCGAATCGGACCAGAACCTGTTATTACCAGATCCGGAAGCAGCATACTGAATATGCATATCACCGAAAAAACTTTTGAAATAGACAGTAGTTCGGTTCTCGCTTTTAACGATTTTAAATTTTCACCTTATTTTAAATTCGAAAAGGACCCTGACCGTAAGGTTACTTTTAAAATTATCCGTCAGGAATTTGAGGCGCAAAAGCTTTTAAAATCGTTCCCTGAAGGATTGTTCAGCAACATCAATCAGCTTGAAACCAAAGGGAATCTGATATATAGTCTTGAGGCTTCATTAAATCTGGATACGCCTGATAGTGCCACCCTCGACTCCCGGCTTGAGAAAAGAGACTTCTCTATTTTGAAATATGGTGAAGAAGATTTCCGAAAAATGAATGGTAGCTTTCGCTATGAAGTATACGATCGTGGTAATTTGTCCGATCTTTTACAATTGGGCCGAAAATGAAGAATTTACACCTCTTGATCAGATATCGCCCTATTTACAATACAGTATTCTTACTTCAGAAGATGGCGATTTCTTTTATCACAGGGGTTTTAATCAGAATGCATTTCGGGAATCGATCAGTAAAAACTGGGCAGAAAAGCGATTTGCGCGAGGAGGTTCTACCATTCGATGCAATTAGTTAAAAATGTATTTCTAAGCCGCAAAAAACAATCGCCAGGAAAGTAGAAGAAATGTTGATTGTATGGATGATAGAAAACCTCCGACTTACAAGCAAGGAAAGAATGTTTGAGGTTTATCTAAATATTATAGAATGGGGTCCGGATATTTATGGTATTAAAGAAGCATCCAGGTTTTATTTCAACAAACAACCCTCACAGCTAAACCTTAAGGAAAGTATTTTTTCTTTCAAGTATTGTTCCCAGACCGAAGGCTTTTAAGTATGCATTCGATACAACAGGACATCTTAGAAATCATTATGCAGGATATTACAGGCTTCTTAGCAGTATTATGCTCAGAAGAAACCAAATAAATCCGCAAGACACTGTAAATCTTGGTCCGGACCTTGAATTAACAGGAGGAGCTAAATACTACCTTTCGAAACAGGAAGAAGTCAGAGATGATTCAATTTTTTTTATTGAACCCAAAACTTTTATACTTGAAATTCTTCCACAACAGGTAGAATCCATTGATACAAAGCCGGATGGGCTTCCTGGCCGCTAAAAGAAATCAGGCAACACTAGCAATCGGTATTCTTTTTTTCAGATCCATAAGTTGATCAGTATTTTCAATCCCAATAGTAAAACAATCCATATAATCCTGGTTAAGTGCATATTGCAGACACTCATCAGCTCTGTTGGATAGTTGACCGGCACCAAATATTTTCATCCCCATAATTACTTTGCCAGAAGCTTTCATCTGTTTTAACACTGAAACTACTGTTGGAACATCTGCATCCATCGAGGCTCCTGCAGGATTTATACGGGCAAGGTCAATCTGAACCCATGAAGATGCTGCTGCAGCTTTAAGTGCTCCAAGTGAATGACAAGAAACTCCATGCGCACGAATTATTTTTTCTTCTCTAGCTTTAGAAAGAATATTCATAGCGCCTTCTTTTATTTTAGGCCAGTTACTGTCAGTCATGCAATGTAAAAGCACTATATCAAGATAATCGGTACCCAGCTCACTCCGAAAACGATCAAGATCTTCCTTCATTTCCTTTTCACTGGTAGCATGTGTTTTGGTGAGAATAACCACCTTTTCCCGGGGTACCATCTTTAATGCTTCTTTCAGATGCGGATGGGTTCCATATTGATCAGCAGAGTCCCAGAAAATAATTCCGTTATCATACCCAGCTTTTAGCAAATCGGCAAGTCCTTTAATTCCCAACTGCCTTGTCTGGTTTGATCGTTTTCCCCAGCCATTTGTACCTGTTCCTATAGCCATGCGCGATACTTCAATACCTGTTTTACCCAGTGTTACCTTATCGCTGGCATGAAGTATCCTCTTATTATTCCCAAAAGCTTTAAGGTTCAAAGGATCAAATGAAAGTAATCCTGCAGTTACAGCTGTTCCCTTTATAAAATTCCTCCTGTCCATATATATAGTTTTAGGTTAAGTAAATGCAGTTATAACATCCATGTCAAAAAATTGTTAACCAATATGAAATACAATTATTTTATTTTTTTGAGAATCTATCCTGTTTGAGTTTGCCATTTCAGAATCCAGCATACCGTTGATAAATTTAATGACATTCAAAATACACTATATTTGTTAAAACACTTTTCTCAATGAAAAAAACAATAAAGTGGGGTATTTTGGGTACTGGAAACATAGCCCATAAATTTGCAGAAGGACTAAGAAATGTTAATTATGCAGAAATATTCGCTGTTGGATCCCGAAATTTAAATACTGCCCTGGAATTTGGAAGTCATTACAATATCTCCCGTGCATATGGATCATATGAAGGATTATCCAAAGATCAGGATGTTGACGTGATATACATCGCAACCCCGCACAATTTACATTTCAGTAATACGATGATGTGTCTGAATAACGGAAAGCATGTGCTATGCGAAAAGCCTTTTGCTGTTAATGGTTTTGAAGTAAGACAAATGATTCAAAAAGCCAGGGAGAAAAATCTTTTTCTTATGGAAGCTATGTGGAGCAGGTTTATTCCTCATATCATAAAGGCAAAAGAACTAATAAATGCAGGAACTATTGGTGAGATTAAACTATTAAAAGCTGATTTCGGAATCAATTTCCCATTCGACGAAACACACCGTGTTTATAATCGGGAATTGATAGGTGGTTCACTTATGGATGTTGGGATTTACCCAGTTTTCCTTTCACTTCTTTTATTTGGTAAACCCAAATTGATCAAAGCAATTGCAGGACTTGGTCCTACGTCTGTTGACCATAACTGCAGCATTTCTTTTCAATATGATAAAGATCTTATTACCGTTCTGTATTCAAGTATAGTAGCCCGAACACCAGTAACTGCAGAAATATTTGGAACAAAAGGAAAAATAACCTTTGATGAGTGGTGGTTTACACCCGTGCCTATTCACCATACGGACGAACATGGTGAGAGTTGCCAAATCAAATTAAACTATACCGGGAATGGATATAATTATGAAGCTGATGAAGTAGTAAAATGCATATTATCAGGTAAAAATCAAAGTGAGTTGATGACATGGAGTGATAGTTTATTACTAATCGATACATTGGATGAAATAAGAAGTCAATGTAATATCATTTATCCGGATCATGATAATCCCAGCTAGTTGTTTCCATCCTTAAAATGAGGAAAATTAAATATTAATCCCCACAGTCATAAAGTAATACATAATCCTGCTATATTCCTTTACCCGTTGGAACTTTCGTCCAGATTTTCATGGTTATCTCCACCTAAACTATAATAGTTATTTTCTTCATCCTCCGCGCCTATTTCTTCACCAATATCGTCCAGTTCTGTTCCGGGAATATCCAAATCGCCAGCCGTAGGATCCTCTTCAAAATTCTTTTCGTTTAGTTCCCCGTAAATCTCTTGGAAACTCTTATTTTCTGTTATATTCTCAGGATTAATATCCTCCTCCTTTATCTGATTTCCATAGATATCTTCGCTATCCGGATAAATTGGATACCCGGAAAATCTTCTTTTTG
>JAAUTT010000713.1 GCA_012031335.1 Bacteroidales bacterium
TATAATCAGCATTGAATAATCAAAATCCGTTAAAAATGAAAACAAAAAAATCTAAAGAACTTTATTCTTTATTTGTTTGTTATTAATTCAATTTTTACTTTTTTTACCTTTCCAATTAAGCGCAAACAAAATCTTTACAATTTATATGGATAGTGTAAATACGGGTGATACTATTTATACCTGCGAATCCTTTGATTCAATAAAAATTGTTCCAATGAGCGACTACGTTGCTGGGGTTTGGTGGATGGTTGGGGGAAATTTACCACCTGCATACGATTATCTCGGCTGGCCTGATACGCTCAATATTTATCTTCCTGATTATTTTATTGGCCAGGTTACCTGTGATGGAACAGATGGGGTAGGTTATTTGCAAAAGACCATTGAAATCGTGACTACAAATTTACAGATACAAAATATATCCGGTTCATGTGGCAATCAGGTTCAACTCAATGCGAACACCAATTATTTGGGGGGTAATATTCAATTTAACTGGATGCCCGTTGATGGTTTGAGTGACACTACCGTTCCAAATCCAGTTTTGAACGTAACAAAAGATATGGAATATTCAGTCACTATGAATACACCTAACTGTACCCTTTCCAAGGATGTTCTTGTAACTCTGCAACCGGCACCCGGTCCTTCAATCTGCCTGGTTAGCGTAGATATAGCAAATAAAAATATGATTTATTGGGAAAATCCGGAATCGGTTTTAATTGACTCATTTTTTATTTATAAAGAAACAAACATTACCGGTATTTATGAAAAAATTGGCATTGTGGATTCGGAAAAAAAACTTTTTTATCGATGAAAATTCAAATCCCTATATTCAATCAAACAAATATAAATTGTCTTTTAAAGATGGATGTACGTTAGAATCTGAAAAAAGCACCGCTCATAAAACTATTCATTTAACCATAAATCAAGGCCTGAATAATTCATGGAATTTAATTTGGGAACCATATGAAGGCTTTGAAGTTTCTACATACTATATCTATAGGGGGACAGATATGAACAACCTTCAATTAATTGGATCTACCTCAGGTAGTAGTTCGCAATATTCTGATTATTCGGCTCCAACCGGAAATGTATTTTACCAAATTGAAATAATCGGCCCGAAACAATGCAATTATTCAGAACTAAAATCAACTCAGGCCACCATTAACTCTTCCCGTTCAAATATTGCGACAAATAGCCCAACTGGATTAGAAAAGAATAAAAACCAATCAGATTTGTTAAGTATTTATCCTAATCCATTCAATGACAAGATAATTATTGAGTTAAATCGTGATTGTAAAAATGGATTTATTGAAATAACAAACATGGATGGTAAAAGAATTAAAAAAGTTCAAGCAAAATCGGATAAAATTGAGATAATTACGAATGATCTGGATTTTGGAGTATATGTGATAAAAATTTTAACTGAAAAAGCAGTTGTCTCACGAAGAATTATAAAAAATTGAAATCTCTCTTTTTACTGGGCGTGAGCTTTTATAATAGCTCCCGCCCAGCGGCAAACAATAATTCGGTTTTAATAAAATTTTATGAAGCAAAACTTAGCATTTCTATTCTCTATTCTACCAATGATTTCTTTTTCACAAACAACTACTCTCGTAATAAAAGAAAAAGGAGAAACTTATGAAGAATATTTTGTTTTAACATCTGATAGAAAAATTAAACATGGCAGCTATGTTAATTATACGGTAAGTCTTTTTTGGAAAATCTTTATTAATGAAACTGGAAATTACTTTTTCAATGAAAAAGATAGCATTTGGACCATTTATCAAAATAATCAGGTGATTGAAAAAACTACTTATAATAAAGGAAAATTACATGGACAGTATAGTTCCTATTATCCCGATTCATTGAATTGGGTTATGGATAAAAGTCTCAAAAATAATCGAGGTCTGAAAAATGATAGTCTTCAACTATATTTAATTGAGCCAACTGTCCGATCCCAAATTGTTGGTAATTATTTTGATAATATGAAAACTGGTATTTGGAGTTATTATAATCCAAATGGAGATTTAATTTTCCAGTACAATTACAATGATAGTGCAATTGTCTTTTGTAATGAAAATAGTACATCTTTATCAATTAAGAAAAATGATTTATCTGAATCGACATATTTAGGAGGAGGTAAAAACGGATTGATTATTGAAATAATTCCTTTGATTGCAGAGTATTATATGAAAACTACTGATTACACTTTTCAGTTTAGTAAACCAATAATAAATTACAGTGGTAGTAATGAAAGAATAGCTTTGAATTTTGTTTATAATAAAGAGTTTATTAAATCTTTAGATAGTTCAATTTTATGTTTTAGTTTTCATATAAACAAACAGGGTAAATTGCAGAATCTTGAAGTTTTAGAATCTCCTTTTCAAAGGGGAAAGAAAAGAAGATGATAAAGGAAATCACTTTAAAAAGAAAACTGGATTTTGAATAATAACAGGCAAAATCCAGATTCTGTTTTTATTACAAATGTCAGCCTTTTAATTCATGGTGAGAAAATAGAATAGTTTTCAGGAGCCAAGATTAATTAAACTGAAATTGCATACGAATTTTGAACCTGGCGACTGTGGGTTACAACCGTTTACAACCCACAGCCTCAAGGTAATCGCTGTATTTATTCTTCTACAATTACAATCTTTTCAATCTTATCTCCGGCTCTTATGGCATCAATTACTTCCAAACCTTCGTAAACCTTACCAAACAAGTATGATTTCTGTCGAGGTGTTTGGTGTTTTGACGGTTATGGCAGATGAAGAACTGTGATCCGCCGGTATCCCTGCCGGCATGGGCCATCGATAAAACACACGATCGTGGTACTGGTTGTCGCCATCGAGCTCACATTTTATTTTATAACCCGGTCCGCCTACTCCTGTTCCCTGCGGACAACCTCCCTGTATTACAAAATCCGGTATCACCCGGTGAAAGGTTAACCCGTCATAAAATCCGTCTTTCGATAATTTAATAAAATTTGCAACTGTTCCGGGAGCGTCCTTTTCGTAAAAGGTAACTTTCATTACCCCTTTTTCTGTGTGAATTTCTGCTTTTTTCATTTTATATTTTGATTTTCAAAATTACTATTTGATTTTAAATTGTCCGCAAGTTAAGAACTTTCTATTTATCAAAGTAAAAAATACAACCAATAAAACATCGTGTTTGCTAATGGAGGCTTCGACTACGCTCAGCCTGACATCCGACTACGCTCAGCCTGACCTGGCTTCGAACCAAATCGATATGAAAATGAAAATATTAAACCTTTAACCACATAGATACATAGTTGGTGATACAAAGAAATGGTGTTTAATAGAAGATTTGTATAGGAAAATAAATTTTCACACAGAGAATTGTGTACGAAGAAAAATATTGAAACCTCCCAAAAGTGAACAACGAAAAATACGAACCGTTTTAAGCTTCGACTATGCTCAGCCTGACATCCGACTACGCTTTGCCTGACATGGCTTCGAACCTATCGATATGAAAATGCCACACTGAGCGGAGTCGAAGGGTGATTTTAAATGGAAAATTTTTAGACAAATCGTTCGCCGTTAGTTATGGTATTTGTGTTCTTTATCCCATTCAAATTTTAATACCCAGGCATGCTTACACGGTCTCCTGGAAGGATCGCTTACCATTTCTTCCGGAATCCTGGCTGACATTCCCCAGAGTTTTCTTCCGGTATCTACCCATTCCAACGGCTTTTCATAACCCAAAAGGTAAACTTTGGTGTCCCAAACAATGTCAACATTGGTGCAGATAAAAGTTTC
>JAAUTT010000714.1 GCA_012031335.1 Bacteroidales bacterium
ATTTACTTCAATGTTATCTGAAATATATCCCGAAAGTTCCATTCCTGTTTCTTCCTGCACTTTTTTCGGATCAACAAGCGATTCGTTTCCTCCTTTGATAATTCGCCCGGATTGTTCATGTACCGAATGGCATTCAAGCCAAAATCAATACTGTTTTTCCTGGAAATAGCCCACGAAAAATTTAACCGAAAACAATCGTAAAGTATACCCGATTCAATTTTTGAGATATCGAAGGGTTTGTTTACATCTTCTTCAATACTTAAGTCATAATTACTTCGTCCTGCCATAGCCGACATAGATAAGCTATTCGAAAAAACATGACTCCATTTTGCTCCTCCCATCATATTACTGTAATAATAACGGGTTGTATTGCTGAACTGAAAATAATCGTTGCTTAAGTAACCAAAAGCGAGATACGGTTTGAACTGTTGGGGGAAATGATCAGCATCGAATTGAGATCATAAAACCGGGCAGAACTGTTTCTCAGATCAATATCGGGTAAACGCTGTAAAAGCCAGTCGGAATAAGAGCTTCGTCCACCCAAACTAAATACAACCTTCTTTTTAAACAGGGGTACCTTTAAGCTTAACCGACTACTGGTAAGACCTATACCTCCTTTGCCTGTAAATTTTTCGGGTTGATTTCCTCCCAATTTTATATCGAGCACTGATGAAGCTCTTTCACCATACCGGGCAGGTATACCAGCTTTCAGAAGTGTTACTCCTGATACTTCATCGGGATTAACAATTGAGATCAGTCCGAATACATGCGAAGGGTTAAAAACAGGTACGTCTTCCATCAATACCAGATTCTGATCGGCACTTCCTCCTCGAACATTAAAACCTGTACCAAATTCACCCACCGATTGCACTCCCGGCATCAGTGTTACACTTTTAATAATATCCTTCTCTCCCATCGATACTGGCAATTCCTTGATGGCTTTGGCATCAATTCTAACCACACTCATCTGGTTTCGGAGAACATTGTTCTGAGCCATTTCGGCTCTCACAATCACCTCATCGAGATTGATACTTCTTTCGAATAATTCAAGTTTCAGACTTCCTTTTCCGTAAACTTTTATTTTCGACAAACTTTCTTCATATCCATAAAAACGAATAGCAAGTTCATGATCTCCAACCGGAACAACCATATTAAACTTTCCGTCAGTATCAGTGCTTGCTGCGAGTTTGAGCTTATCAATACTAACTACAGTTCCCGATAGTGGTTCGCCTGTTTTTCCGTCTATTACTTCTCCCTCAATTTGTGCTGAGGAATACCGGCCAAAGTCCAATGGATTTCCGATGGTTGTATACTCCTGGTAAGTTTGTTTTTGTGATATCGATTCGAATGGAAGAAAACATAGGATGAATTATTCATTTTGAGTGCAGAAAAACCTGATGCCTTTCTAACCTTTCCAGCGCTTCATCCATGGAAAGGTTGATAATGGAATTATGTATCCTTCGGTTTTGAAGTCGTTCCACATCAAAATAAAATTTCACCTGGTACTTTTGTTCAAGTTGAACCACAGCATTTTCGAATGAAAGGTAATTGAGTGAATCGGATTTTATTGGCTTTACATCCTGACCTGATAAAACAAAAAAACTAAAACCGGTTAAAATCAATGACAAATAGTAGAATTTCTTCATCGGAAGAATAGAAGTTAAAGTGGGAGTTAAGTTAACTGCTAAATTTAACAGTTGAATTTATTAGTTTCCAATAACTGCATAAAATAAAAGAAAATTATATCGAATAGCTAATTTATTCGATATAATTTTCTTTTAAAGTGCGGGTTACAGCGCCAACGTTTAAGTGTAAAATATGTTTAGCTTCAAAAATGAAAGTAATTGATTACTTAAAATGCAAAGTATCTTTTGGCATTATTGTAAGAAATATCCTCAACCATTTTACCAATTTGTCCGATTTCGGAAACGGGGAGTTCGCCGTTTTCTATATCTTTTCCCAGCATATTGCACAAAATTCGTCTGAAGTATTCGTGCCGCGGATAAGAGAGAAAGCTTCTGGAATCGGTAAGCATACCAACAAACCTGCTTAATAAACCTAAATTGGATAAAGCAGTCATTTGATTTTCCATACCGTTTTTCTGATCGAGAAACCACCAACCAGATCCAAATTGCATTTTACCAGGGGTTTTTCCATCGGCAAAACATCCCAAAATGGTTGGAATTACTTCGTTGTGCGATGGATTAAGATTATATACAATGGTTTTCGTTAAATGATTGTGTCGCTCAAGCCTGTCGAAAAATTTAACCATCGACTGAGCCATATCGAAATCGCCAATAGCATCATAACCTGTATCGGGCCCAAGTTTCCGGAACATTTGGGTATTATTGTTACGAATAGCCCCGATATGATACTGCTGAACCCATCCTTTCTCATGATCCATTACTGCAAAATGATGCAGCATAGCGCTTTTGAACATTTCAATTTCCTGGTGATCCAGTCTTTTCCGTCCTTTTGCTTTTAGAAAAATAAGTTTAACCTCATTCTCTTTAAAATCAGCAGAATGAAAGGTTTCCAGTCCGTGGTCGCTCACAGTACAACCCATTGAAGCAAAATAGTCGTGACGTTTTTTCAAAGCTTCAAGCAAACTGGCATAATTATCAATATTGATTCCTGCTACTTCACCTAATTTTTCGAGATAGCGGTTATATTCTTCAAGATTCTCAACTGCCATTGCCTTATCGGGTCTCCAGGCGGGCAATACCTTAATTTCAAATTTATCGTCGTGAATCTTTTTATGATATTCAAGCGTGTCTGTCGGATCGTCGGTAGTACAAATAACAGCCACATTCATCTTTTTCAAAATCTCTCTAACAGAAAAACCGGGAGTTTGGAGCATAGCTGTACATTCTTCATAAATCTCTTTGGCAGTTTCCGGCTTTAAAACCTTTTTTATACCAAATGGGCGGAGCAATTCCATATGCGTCCAATGGTACAAAGGATTGCGCATTGTGTACGGAACTGTCTCAGCCCATTTCTGAAATTTGACAAAATCATCGGCTTTCCCAGTAATAAATTCCTCTTCTATCCCATTGATGCGCATCGCTCTCCACTTGTAGTGATCTCCTTCGAGCCATATCTCGGTAAGGTTTTTGAACTGCCTGTCAAGAGCAATGTCTTTTGGAGACAAATGACAATGATAGTCGATAATAGGTTGCTTTGCAGAATAACCATGATAGAGGTCCTGCGATGTTTTGGTTTGTAAAAGGAAATTTTCCGAAAGAAAAGCGTTCATTATTTCTAAGTTTAAAAACAATCAAATTTTGAGAAAAAGTAAGAAGCTTCAAGCGCTGCGTTGTCATCGCTGTCCGAACCATGCACGGCATTCTCCTGAACCGATTTGGCAAATTTCTTTCGGATAGTACCAGCTTCAGCTTTCGAAGGATCAGTTGCACCAATGAGTTTTCTGAAATCTTCAACAGCGTTTTTGTTTTTCCAGTTTGGCAACCACAATAGGTCCTGAAGTCATAAATTCAACCAGATCTTTAAAAAAAAGGTCTTTCCTTGTGAATGCCATAAAAAGCTTCGGCTTGGGATTTGGTCATTTGAACCAAACGCAAAGCTTCAATTTTAAAACCACCCTCAATTATTTGCATCGAGAATTTTTCCTGTGTAGCCGCTTTTAAAAGCATCGGGCTTTACAATTGTAAAAGTATAATTTCCAGCCATGTATATTTATTTAAAATGAGCCTAAATTTAAGAAATATTTCTTGTATCTAGCGGTTTACATTCGT
>JAAUTT010000715.1 GCA_012031335.1 Bacteroidales bacterium
CACACCCCGGTCAATACCTCCCCAGGTGGTTTCAATAGCAGCGCTCCATGCCGGTTGACCGGCTGTTCCCTTATTTATCAGACATGCGATTTTGCCGTTATCGGTACCAAACAGCAGGTCCAGGTCGCCATCGGCATCGATATCCAACAGGCGCATCGAATTCAGGTCGGTGAGCCCGGTAGTGATGTAATTTGTAACCGGAGCCGCCCATATGGCCGTGTCGGCGCTGCCGGTATTTTCAACATAAGCGATAATTCCTGTTGGTGTGTTTAAATACAAAAGGTCCAGGTCGCCATCGTGGTCCAGGTCGCCCAAGGCCGGATATTTGCGGTATAATCCGGGTATATCCAGGGGAACTTTATGCCAGCGGAGTCCTGTTTCCAGGGTATCGTTAAATAGTATATGAGGTTCATTGGAACCCACCAGCATATCGGGCCTGCCATCGCCATTCAGGTCGCCAAAATCGATACACCCGAAATATACCTGACTATAGATTACATAATTATTCCGCTCGAAAACAAAACCGGCCGCCTCTGGAGTCCCTTCATTCCGGTAGAACATGCATTTCCCCTGAACAACAACTGCCATATCGGCATCGCCATCGCCATCTGCATCGGCAATGGCCAGGTCCAAATAAGGTGTATTAAAGTTTCCCTGAAGGTAATCGGGATTTTCAGCGGCCCATACAGGCGCTTCGGCCGTTCCGGTGTTTTCATAATACCGTATGTTGTTATAGGCATCGAACAGGTCGTAATCGCCATCGTTATCGATATCGAAAAACTTCGGCCTGAACCAGATATTGCCGGTTGAAAAATATGCGCCATCGATCAGTTCAAAATCAGCTTCTTTTTTTGTGCCCTCATTCCGGTAATAGGCGAGTTTGCCAGACTCAACTCCCAGGAACAGGTCCAGGTCGCCATCATTATCAATGTCGCAGATTGCCGGGTATGTTCGATAAAAAATCCTGCTGATTTCCAAAAAATCATTATCCTTCAGCTCAAATATAGGGTTTTGTGAAGTCCCGGTATTCTCAAAAAACTTAACCTGCCATTTTTCTTCCCTGCCAGCATATCGGGGTCGCCATCCCCGTCGAGGTCTCCAAAGGCAACGCCGTTATAAGGGTTTATAGTACAACTGATTTTTTTCAACAGCTTCCATTGCTGGTTTTCAATGGTTCCCTCATTTCCCAACATAAAAATTACTCCGTTGGCAACAACAATCAGTTCCTCATTCCCATCGGAGTTGAGGTCGTAATACTGAATGTGGGGAGTGAGGCCTTCACCCATCCAGGTGAGCAGCGTTTCACCCCCGATGGTGGCCATATACTGATGTTCATAAGCCACCGGAGGCTGTGCATGTACAAGGCTCAATCCTGTTATGAACAGGAACAGGGCCGGTAAAAAGAAGATTTTTTTCATATGTTTTTTATTATACTTTGCTACTATTCTATAATGCATTTCGCCCGCCCTGTGCCATTGAGTGTGGTTAACTGAATGATGTATAAGCCTTTAGGCAGGTGGCCTGTTTCAAGCGTTATACGGTTTCCATTTCCTGACACCTGGCGCATAACCCGTCCTTCTGAACTGATCAACATAATTTTATAACAGGCTGAACGGTTAAAACGTATGTTGATGTATTCCCTGGCCGGGTTGGGGAATATTTCAAAATCAGCGCTTTCAACTATACCAAGACCTGTAGTTTGGGAAATGAATTCGGAAGCCCCCATATCCGGACGTCCAATCCTGAAATGGCCGGCCTATCTTTTTGGGAACAGGCTGTCCATTAACCGAAGCAGTGTCGCCTTTGTCAATATAAAAGCTCCCAATGCCCGGTTCGGCTACCGAAGTAATAAAACCATTAACCGGTAAAACTACATCTTTATACTCCAATGAGGCATTTTCGGGAATGCCCGTTACATTCCCTTTCTCCTTCCATACATAGCCGGAAACCTGTATATGGTTATAGCCGTAATCATGGATGTTGGAGGTGTCTTCGCTGCCAAAATCCTGTATTTTACCAGGAGCATCAATATAATTTTTACTGACGATGTTGTTTTTAACCCGTACCACACCTTTATTATGGTATATGCCGGCCCCTGTGCCCGGGATTGTCGCGGTGTTCCGGTTCGAAATGATGGTATTGTTGATCAGGGAAGAGAAAGATGTGGTTGCTATGTTGTAGACATATATCCCAGCGCCCGACTCTTTGCTGTTGTTATCTTTGATCAGGTTATTCTCAATAAGGCTTTCAACACTGTATAAATAAATCCCTGCCCCAAACCAGGAATGGTTTGACAAGATAAGGTTTGATGATATGGATGCCATACCCGATGCCCCGGACAAATATATGCCGCCACCCTTATAGCCGATGCCAACTGTTGCATTTACATTGCCCGAAGCAATTTTGTTCGTAAAGATCACACCATGGAAGAATGAAGCATAAATATTGGCTCCGAGTTCACCCGAATTGGACAAAATATGGCAGCGTGTGACGGTGTCTACAGAATTGGAAAGGAATATCCCCCCTCCATTGCCGGAATTATTATTGTTGATATTGCAATCTTTGATGCAGGATGAAGAATTGATGGAATAGATACCGCCCCCTCCCAATTTTGCATTGTTCCAATAAATCAGGCAGTTTTGTATTTTTATTGCAGCCGAAGGCCCAATGGCGATGCCCCCCCCGTATCCTTCGTTTCCATTGCCATTGGCATTTCCGTGCATAATGGTAAAGCCATCCAAAATGGTGGATGCCGATAAGGGGCCGGTACAACTGACAACATGATAGGCGTTATCGCTTAGCTCGCCAATCTGGCCAAAATTGCCTGACAGGATGGATACATTGTTTTTTACATCGCGCCCTTCAATATGCTTTTCACCACCGGCAAACCCGCCATAAACCTTTACTCCGTTTTTCATCTGAAAGGATTTGTAGCGGGACGTTGTTTTGGAAGGAAGAAGTTTGGTGGGATAGTATATCCCTTTGGCCACCCATACAAGGTCGCCGCTGGTGGCTTTGTCGATGGCATGCTGCAATTTGGAGGAATCATAGGCAAGCTGCCAGGAAGTCCCGTTTTTGCTGCCTGCGCCGCTCTCGGTTACGTAAATGGTATCGTTGCAGGTTGCCCTGAAAATAACCCTGTTAACAGGATTGCTGTAACTAAAAATAAATTGGGTTTCATGTACTTTCTTATTTAATGAATTATTATTATTTTTTTTATGCTTGTTTTGTTATTAAAAAATACCATGAGCATATAAGTTCCCTCAGGAAGATGGCCGACATATAGTTCACCTGTACGGCCGAATAGGTTATTTTCCTTTAACACCAGAGAGCCATTATCATTTAAAAGGCATACTGATCTGATCAAATCATTGGTTTCGATAAAAAGAGTCTCCTTAGCGGGGATGGGATAAACGATGGTTGCATCATTTTTATCGGTATATATTCCTGAAACCGTTTTAACTGTGACTGAAACAGTATCTTTTGCTTCTTCGGCAAAATTGTCGGTAGCAGTTATTACCAGTTTTACCTGTTCCCCCATGTGTTCTGTTGAAGGATTAAAGGTCAGTTTATTGTCAGTGGCATCAAAAGTTGCCCATTCCGGCAGAGGGGTGTTTTCAACAGTTGCGACATTAAATGTCAAGGCATCGTTTACGGTGCTGTCGGCAAAATAATCGGATAGTTTGATGAAAACTACATCGCCCGGCTTCACTTCCTGGTCAGGTATCGTTCCGGTGAGGTAGGGAGGCGTGT
>JAAUTT010000716.1 GCA_012031335.1 Bacteroidales bacterium
ATCCAACTTTCACCAACAATATTACTTTCAGCTATATTAAGAACTGAAACAGGTGTATTGTAAACCAGAGTACTTTCATAGACTAAATTATTTATTCCATATACCTTTAGCATTACCAGTAATGATTTTTTTATATTGAATGGGACCAATCAAGGGACCATAGGATATACAAAACAGTGTAGCCAATATAACTCCGGCGGGTCCAAGATGAAGCGTTTTGGCAAAAAATACAGATAATGGAATATTTAATACAGCTGCAAAAAAAGCTGTGTAAAACTGGAGTTGAATTTTGCCTGTTCCATTGATAAAATTTACGTATATTGCGCCATAGGCACCTACTATCACATACAGAGCCATAAACAAGATTAGCTTAAAAGGTATAACCATCTTTTCTCCTACCCATAGTCTGAAGAGAAGATGGGAAAAAACTACCATGCATATTCCCAGTATTAAGTACATAAACCAGATTTTCTTGAGTTTTTTGATCGTATTGTGAATCCAGACAATATCTTTTTTGACCCATGCCTCTGTATAGGCAGACCATAAAGGAGAAGTGATAAGTGCAAAAGTCATAGAAATGACGCTGAAATATTTATAGGCTATACTGTAAACTGTGACCTGTTCAGGACCAAATAATTGTGTAATGATCATGCTGTCAGTCGTAAACATCACAACTACTGCAATTTGAATAACAAAAAATTTTATGCCAATATTCATCAGGTTTTTCGCATATTTTAATTGAACGTGTTTTATCCTTGGGGTAAAATCCTTGTATTTACTTCTGTATAAATAAATACTTGCTACAAAAGCAACAAATACAGGTACAGTACTATAAGTTGCCCCAATGTACAATAAAGATCCTTGTGTAACTTTTGTCTGAATTACAATAACCAAAGCTGATAATGCTTGTGCAATAAGCTTAATAAAAGCGCTTATGGCCGGTTTCTGATCGGCAATTAAAATGGTTGTGATGATTTCTACCACAAAACGCAAACAAAAACAAGAAAAAACAATAAATGCCAGCATACCCAATTCATGATTCATATCTGTTGAGGTATTAAATACCTTTGACCAGTTAACAAAATGGTTTACTGTCAGAAAAACAATATAAAACAACTGATGATAAGTAGTAATATGGCATAGGTTGTACTTACATAAATTTTATACTTCTTATCATTTTTGCTTTTGCTTCTGCAAAACGGTTTCTTAATCCGTTCCCTAACCCAATATCAAGAAATCCAAAATAAGCAATAATGGAACTCATGGTTATCCATATCCCGTACCTTGTAGGATTAAGGTAATCAAGTACAATAGGTACCATTAAAAAGCTGATCAGTAAACTTGCTCCCTTATGAAAAAGGAACCAATTACATTCTTTTTTGCTTTAACTGAGCGAATATGTCCTCCCAATACCCTTTTCTTAAATGTATTAATTGTATTTCCAAAAACCGTTGACATGAGTTAAACTTTATTAAGGTTTTCGTATAATACGAATAGTTCCTGTCTCTCCTTGAATATCATGGGCGGTAATATTGATTCTATTTTGATTATTAAAATATTTAAAATGATTTATCTTTAAATTTGGATTATCACTTATACAATAGCTATATTTCATGGAATCCATAACAACCAAGTCCTGAGTTCCATACATTCTTAATTTAATAAATAAAGTATCAGAATTTAATTTAGTTTCATACACATTAAATGAACCATTCCCTAAAACATACAAAGGCATTTCGTTTTTACCTATCTCATACCGTAATAAATACTTTTCTCGCTTCAGAAGAGGTAAGACTATAAAACCAAATCCAGCATCTTCATAATATGAGGAAATCATTTCATTTCCAATAAAGGCTGAAGAAATATGTTGTCCATTTCTCAATTTTATTTTTAGTACAAGGTTACTCAAAAGACCATTCTTATAAGCATCTTCAGGCATCCTTGTATTATCTATTTCTATATCAAAGAAAAATATTTCTTTTGATGAATGTATATTTTCTATAATACCATTGTGAATAAAATTGTTCCGTATTCCTAGCAAAATAAAATTCCCTTGTTTGCTGGATTTTCCTATAATAATCAATCCACTTCTGGTTGAGTTCATCTTGTAAAAAATAGTCTGATGCTAACCAATTGGGAAAATGAGTTTCTATAATACCATTTTTGCTTTTTTTGAAATTATCTGAAGGTAAACTTGCAAGTTCATACCATTTATTCCCAAGATAAGTTCGATCAATTACTAAAACACCATGGTCAATTCCTCCTCCTTCTTTGATGGGAGGTGATAATTCTTTTATCCATGAAAAGCTTGTATTCGCATATCTTATTCCAAAGTCATTTAAAACTTTACCAAGGCTATAATCGCCTGTTGGATTCCAATAAAAAGAATATCTGCATGGTACAAAACTTTCGGGAAATGAATGGCCATAAACTGAATCTAATTTATACTGAGATAAGATTTCTCCAAAAAGTTTAACATGATCTCTAATTTCCTTTTCAGGATATGGTTTGTTGTTTTCTAAATCATACCATTCGGAACTATGTTTAACACCATTAATCCAAAAATTCATGCCCAACACCCATGCATACCCATTTCAATATATGCTGAATTCTGTTGGACAAACCTCATAATGTCATATTGAATGTTACTTATGTTTTTACGATTATCCCATTTTTCTCCCATCCAATTAGAAGATGGAACTGTTGCACAACTGTTTTCTTTATCAAATTCAGATAAAATAAAAGCTCCCTGAATTCTAATTCCTAATGCCTTACCAATATTTGCAATTGCTTCATAATCAAAGACTTCAAAAGTTCTTCTAACACCAGCTCTATGAGGACCATTTTGTATTGATAAAGAACTACCATTATCCACCCTAAATCATCAATCACCAAAATCATAGGCTTTGGGATTAGAACATTCCTTTGGAAGAAAACCTTAATCCAATTGCAATAATAATTAATATAATAAAACTATAAAGTACTTTCTTTTTCATTAGAGTAATGTTTTTCAATAAAATATTTATTGAATACAAGTAATAAGATTATTCCCATGTTAAGAAAATCTAATCGGACAGTTGTTAAATTTGATACAATAAACATGCTCCAGCCTATCAACGCACCCCAATTATTAGTCATAATAGCATCATTATATAACTTTCTTGTAAGAATTATCAGAAAAATAAAATAAATGCAACCCCCAATAATTCCATAATAATAAATTAAGGATAAAAATCCAACGTGTATTTGTGATGAACGTCCATGAATGGCTCTAACTAATTCTATATCTTTGCTTCCTTCTTGTCCGAATGAATGAAGCATTCCTTTTCCAATAAAAGGGTTTTTAGGAAAAGTTGGGCAAATACCTGAAATGCTATGATTCTTGTACCAGCTGAAGTCTGTACTAAATTTTTTCTATCCTTTTCAAGAATTCTCTCATTAACAATTTCCCCAATATTAAAATTAATCATTTTGGCAATGACCAATGTTGCCGATAATATCAAAACAATAATAACAAACCCTTTAAATACAGTACTTATTTTTAATTTTATATAAATAGGAATAAGAGCAAAAATAATCAGAAAATTAAGCATCATAAACCTAGATTTATTTAAAAATGAAACCACTGCTCCTATAAAAAATAAAATCCAGGTATATTTTGATTTAACCTTTAATGCTTCGCAGACAATTAATGACAAAAGTGGGAAAAAGGCTAGACCCAGATATGCTGAAGGCCCAACCCAGGAATATA
>JAAUTT010000717.1 GCA_012031335.1 Bacteroidales bacterium
CTGGTTTTGGTTTTAAAACGAAGAATTGTTCCTTTGCTGACGGTATTTCAATTCTCACCGAACCTTTGAGCAGGGTTGTGAATACCTGTTTTTCGTTTTCGTAAGCCTTTACATTGAAGTGTGTTCCCAAAACACGAATACTGATACCTCCAGCTTTAACCACAAAAGGCTTTTTTTTATCGGCTGTAACATCAAAAAATGCTTCCCCTGAAAGTTCTACCTGCCGTTGTTTACCAGTAAACCTTGATGGGTACGAAATACTGGAACCGGAATTCAGCTCAACTTTGGTTCCATCGGCCAATGTAATTGTTGAACGGGAACCCTCGGGACATTTTGTTTCGATTATATGCTGAGGTTGAGAAGAAGTGGTAACAATAAAATAGGCGCTTACCGATATTAACAACGCCACCGAGGCAGCAGCAACCCATTGCCATAAACGAATAGTACGCCTCGATTCCGTGGCTGCAATTTTAACCTGAACCCGATCGAATATTTTTTCACGAAATTGTTCTCCATTACCGGTAGAAATGTGAAAGCTCCTGTCTTTTAAGAGATCCAAAATTTTAAGATCGTCAGGATGCTCCTTTATCCACTGATTAACAAGCTCTTTATCACCATCGGTGGCATTGCCGTTAAGAATAGCCGCAATGGCAGCACCAGTTTGTTCGTTCATTTCATTCATTAGTTCCGTTTTCTATTTAGTAAGAGTTAATAAATGCGAAATACATCTATACCAAATGCAAAAAAATATGAAAATTTGGGAATAATATTGTAAACACTTAGACTACAGACAGAAGGATGGTTAAATATTTTCTTAAAGAATTTCCCAGCTTTTTAATGGCGGTTACAATCTGGGCATTTACAGTTTTCTCGGAAATGGAAAGTATTTCTGCAATTTCGCGGTATTTGAGACTTTCTTCCTTGGCAAGCAAAAATACTAGCCGGCAACGTTCGGGAAGATCATTAATGGCATTTTCAATGGCGTTTTCAATTCGGAATTTATCACCAGCGATTCGGGAGAGTTCTCAGGAACAATTTCTATGGCCGTATGATCAAAATCGAGTAAGTCGGCTTTCTTCTTTTTAATATAATAAAGAGCTCTGTTACGGGCTACGGTGAATACGTAGGCTTCAAAGTTCTCTATTTTTGCAAGGGTGTGCCTGTTTTGCCAAAGGCTCAAAAAACATCGGAAACAATTTCTTCCCTTAATTCGGCCGATTTTACAAAATAACCCGAGAACCGGTATAAGCGGAGATATAGAAGATCGTACAACTTACGAAAAGCTTCTTGATTATCCTCTGAGACGCTAACCAGAATTGCTCCCGAAACAGCTTCCTTCATGTCGACCAATAGTAATTAGAGAACAAACATAATAAATACTTTGAATTAATTTTTTCATCCAATATCGCTTCTCCTTTATAATTTTAACTTCCAGATATGGATTATTCAATTTTGAAGACCTATACAGATAACCAAATCTCAGGTTATTAATTCTTGTTAATCTCTTAAACGAATATGAATGCTCCATCCATAATATTATATTTAAATCCTTTAAATTTTATGATAATCAGTTTATAATTCTCAATTTCGTTGAATTAGGAGCGTCTCATTAGGGGAGCTAGTGTGCGTTAGTAACATAGTCCATAAAAACAAATATTCGGCATATACTTTGGCCAATCTTACAACAGTAGTTAGATTTGAACAATATTTTAATTCAAAATGATCGAAATTAGAAAATGAAACTACATTTATATTTAGTATTAGGTTATTTTAATTCTTAAACTCATATTAATGATCAAATTTATTTCCCAAATAGCTATATTTTTTAGCCTAACAAGCTGCATAAATAATGAAAACTCAAACCTTCAGGTGGAATTAATTGACGAAAAGCCAGTCAAAAATATTATAGCTTACTACGAGGGCTTTGATAAAGGTCGCGGGAATACCTCCATTGCTTTCGATGATGCAAATACTTTCAAATGGTCTGGAGAATCGTCATACGAGCATGAAACCTGGGGCTATTTTGATTCAACAGGCAAAGAAATTCCCTATATTAAAAGCGACAGAGATCTGGGACAAACATTTACGGTTTTTGGCGATTCACCTAAAAAACTTAAATCTGTTACTGTTCGCACCGGTTTTGGGAGCAACGTGGTTCATCCGGGAATGTATGGAAAAGCCATTTCAATTCAGATTTTGAGGTTACAGGAAACAAAATTTTGAATAACAATGGTTCTGATGAAAAAACCGAGGCCTTTCACGGATATCCCCACAACAGACCTGGAGACACTATTACTACTGAACGAGACGATTATTATATCGGGGAAGTTTATGCAAATATGGCTTTATTTTCGGGAGCAAAATTCCCTACTAAAAAGGAATTGGGATTTTCAACAGAAGATACCATTGTTTCACCAGACGATCAAATGCTAAAAGGGAGGTACCTGAGATTTAAGATTCCATCATCGGCAAAAATTGTACTTCAGCCTAATAAACAATATGCATTCCTTATTATGGCAGATAATATGGGGGAAGAAGTAGGCTTTACCCTGGCCAATAATTATTATGGTTCATACGATGGGGGACACGGTATCCGGCGCGATGGAAATGGTGTTTTCCCTCCTGAACCTGCTGATCCTTCAAAAGATTTTACTGATCCGGTAAATAAGAAAGCGTTGGAGGCTGCACATTTTCCATCCGATTTTCAAAAACGCATCAGTATCGTTCCTGGAACAAATGGTTATCCTGATGTTTGTACTTGGCGTGATCTGGAGTTTTATATAGAGGCTGAATAGAAATTATCTACTTCTTAAGTAAGTTAATTTTATAACCTATATAATTCATAATTATTTAAGTAAACCAAACAGCGACGCAAACTATTATTCACAATAATTCTGAATATAGATCGGATCCCAGGTTTTATCATCGGGGTAATTCCAAAGAGAACCAATATGGGATTAAGATCGTCAAAAACATCCTGAACCCCAATTTTAATAGTAATTATAGCGTATTGTAATTATTCGAAATATCTCCTGACTAATGTCGTGCTTCTCCGGAGTGAGTTTTCGAGAAGGAAGTGAAATTTAATAATTCCTTAATCTCATTTTTTGATCGATTAGCTGAAATTGGCGTAAATTATACTATGAAAAAATCCTTATCAATATTTGTTGTTTTGATTGGTTATATCGCCTGTTCTCCCAATCATGAAAAAAACAGGTTACAATCGGAAAACCTTACGATACTTCCTTGGTCAATATCCAGGACACCATGCCTGTTTTTAAGGAAGCAGAACAGTTTAATCAGACAATTAATGCTGGACAAACCGATTTCAGTGGCAACTATTTTATCCCTGAAGCTACAGAACATGGTATTGAAATTACTGCTGCTATTATTCGTGAAGATAATCTTTACAACTTTTCACTTTCAACAGCAAACCTGGATGGTACATGTACCGGGGAGTTAAGTGGAAAAATCCTGCTTAACGATTCTTTAATTGGTGTTTACCATAACGAAGAGGATGGTTTTTGTGAACTGGAATTCCAATTTTTCGAAACTAATCCCAAAACAATAAAAATTACTGAATCGGAATGCGATGCACATGGTCTTAATTGCTCTTTTGAAGGTATTTATAAATCAAAATAAATGTAATATGGTAAAAAAATTATTTTTTGTGGTTGTAGCCTCTTTATTAATTATGGGTGCCTGCAAAACAGGGCAACAAAGTAACGAAACAGCAACAG
>JAAUTT010000718.1 GCA_012031335.1 Bacteroidales bacterium
GACTCGGACCCGCGACCCCGACCTTGGCAAGGTCGTGCTCTACCAACTGAGCTACTTCCGCATTTACCTTACTAACTTTTCCGATATCAACAGCGATTGTATTAATCGTAACTGTCAGTAATTTTTTGGTGGTGCAAATATATTTAAAAAATCTTTCCGGCAAACAGGCTAATTAATTTTTTTTGAAATTAATTTCATACTTACTTGTTCTTTAAAGCAGCACAACTAGCCCAATTCTACTGTATTTCAGAAAAATATATGGCACATTAATACTCAAAAAAAAATCCCATCGGGCTATCATCCTGATGGGATTTTAAAATTTTTCTATCCTTAAGATACTTCGGCCAGCTGGTTTATGGCTCTTTCGACAGTTGAATGGCGATAATCCAATGCATACTTCAAAACCGAAGCTGAGTAATAATCGAGTTTACCATTGGTCGATTTCATGCTTCCAACAACCTGATATCCTTTATTGGTAACAGGTTGTTTCATGTGTTGGAATACATTACCTGCTGCAATGCTGTAGGTGGTAAATAAAATAGTTTTTTTACCGTTTGCACCGGGTAAATTTCTTGCAAAAGTAACCCAATCACTATCGGGTTTCTGACCAAATACAAATTTACCTACAGTTCTTCCTCCAAGGAAGAGTAAATCGCACTGACGGATATCGTCGGCGGTGGTTTCCGTTATACTTTTAACCGTAACGTCGCCTTTTACTTTCTGCACCCTTTTTGCAATTTCTTCAGCAAACTTTTTTGTGGTGCCTTTCTGGGATTGATATACTATAAGAGTTTTCATTGTTTTCATTTTTTGAATTAAATATGAAACGAAGGTAAGGCCGCTTGTGTTCACCAGGAAATAAAAATCGTCCAATGGGTGAAATTACCGGTTAAAGCGGAAAAAAGAGGATGAACCGGCCTTGAAGGTATTCCGGGAAAAAGGGCTTATTTGACAATTTCATTTAAAGTCCGGTAATCTTTTTAATCTCGTTAAGCTTGTTGAGGGCCTCGATAGGAGTAAGATTAATTTATATTCAAATGTTTTATCTCATCACGTATTCTTTTAAGCACCGGATCTTCGAGCTGAAAAAAACTCAGCTGAATCCCCTCGCGCTTACCGGCAATTTCGTTTACAGGTTTTGCCAGGTTTCCCTGTTTATTAGCCCCTTCCATTTCCTTCAGAATTTCGTTGGCCCGACTCACAACACTTTTGGGCATCCCGGCCATTCGCGCTACATGAATCCCAAAACTATGCTCACTGCCTCCCGGAACCAGTTTACGCAGGAAAATCACCTTATTCTCGAGTTCTTTAATCGAAACATTATAGTTCCTTATCCGCTGAAAAGATTTTTCCATCTCGTTCAGCTCGTGATAATGTGTGGCAAACAAAGTTTTAGCTTTATTCCCCGGATATTCGTGAATATATTCCACCATTGCCCAGGCAATGGAAATACCATCGTAGGTGCTGGTACCACGGCCTATTTCGTCGAGCAAAATTAAACTCCGGGAAGAAATATTATTGAGGATACTGGCTGTTTCGAGCATTTCAACCATAAAAGTGGATTCGCCCAGGGAGATGTTGTCCGATGCTCCTACGCGTGTAAAAACCTTGTCGATCACGCCAATTTTTGCACTCGCTGCCGGCACAAAACAACCCATCTGAGCCATAATCACGATTAGTGCAGTTTGACGCAGAAGCGCTGATTTACCCGACATATTCGGACCCGTGATGATAATAATTTGCTGTTCCGATGAGTCGAGCATTACATCATTGGCAATATAGGGTTCATCGGCCGGAAGCTGAACTTCAATAACCGGATGCCGACCCAGTTTGATATCGAGACTATCACTTTCGTCGACTTCGGGGCGTACATATTTCTTTTCTTTGGCGATGGATGCAAACCCCTGATAACAGTCGAGGCGTGCAATTAAAGCGGCGTTTAACTGAATGGCCGGAATATAATCAGCAATTGCTGTAACCAGATCGTTGAAGAGCTGGCTCTCAAGGGTCAGTATACGTTCCTCGGCACCCAGTATTTTGGTTTCGTATTCCTTAATTTCTTCGGTTATATAACGCTCGGCACTCACCAGGGTTTGCTTTCGGATCCAATCGGGAGGCACCTTATCCTTGTGCGTATTTCGTACTTCAATATAATACCCGAAAACATTATTGAAATTTATCTTGAGGGAAGGAATTCCTGTTCTTTCGCTTTCGCGCTGCTGCACCTGCTGCAGATAATCTTTTCCTGAGAAGAGGAGGCCTCGGAGTTCGTCCAGTTCGGGAGAAATACCCTCGGCAATCACATTCCCCTTAACAATTGAAACAGGGGCGTCTTCTTTCATTTCTCTTTCGATCCTTTCCCGGATTCCGCTGCAAGGATTAAGTTGTTCCGAAATTTTAAGCAGCCCAGCCTCTCCCGATTCCTGGCAAATAGCTTTTACAGGAGTCATAGCTGCCAGAGCATGCTTTAACTGGTTTACCTCCCGGGGAGAAATTTTCCCGATAGCAACCTTCGATATTAAACGTTCAAGATCGCCTACCTGCCGGATTAACAGAGCCAGCTGTTCCCTGGCCTCGGGTTGATGAAAAGGTAGTCGACAATTTTTAACCGTTCTTCGATAGCGCTCACATCTTTAAGAGGCATTACAAGCCAGCGCTTCAGCAAACGGCCACCCATAGACGATACGGTGCGGTCGATAATATCGACAAGGGTTTTTCCTCCTTCGTGCACACAATGCACTAGCTCAAGATTACGAACGGTGAATTTATCGAGCCATACATAACGGTCCTGATCGATGCGCGAAAGCCGGGTGATATGTTTAACCTGCTCATGACGGGTTATATCGAGGTATTGAAGTATGGCGCCGGCAGCAATAATTCCCGACTGCAGATTTTCAATACCAAAACCCTTTAACGAAATGGTATCAAACTGTTTCAGCAGCTTTTCACGGGCATTATCGCTGGTAAACACCCAATCTTCGAGAATTGAAAGGTAAAACCTGGTTCCGAAATTTTCTTTAAAGAAACTCTGGCGAGATCGCTCAACAAGGACCTCTTTGGGCGAAAAACTATTCAGGAGCTTGTCGATATGTTCAAACGATCCTTCGGCAGTGAGAAACTCACCTGTGGAGATATCGAGAAATGCGATACCGGCCATATTCTTTTCCAGATGAACACAGGCAAGGAAATTATTTTCTTTGCGTTCGAGAACATTATCGTTCAGGGAAACGCCCGGTGTAACAAGTTCGGTAATTCCACGCTTTACAATTTTTTTAGTAAGCTTCGGATCTTCAAGCTGCTCGCATATGGCCACACGCTGACCGGCACGTACCAGTTTGGGAAGATAAGTATCGAGGGCATGATAAGGAAACCCCGCCAGCTCAACAAATGATGCCGAGCCATTTGCCCTGCGTGTGAGCGTAATACCAAGTATTTCGGATGTTCTCACGGCATCTTCGCCAAAGGTTTCGTAAAAGTCGCCTACCCTGAAAAGCAAAACAGCATCGGGATGTTTGGATTTGATGCTGTAATATTGCTTCATCAGAGGTGTTTCGACATATTTATTGCCACCTTCCGGCACAATCTCTGTTGATTCGTTCTCTGCCTGTGATTTCAAGTTTTTCCTTTATTTAAACCCGATAAAAATACAGTAACCATCTGGCATTTTGAATTTATTTTATCAACCACATATTAACAAATTATACCAACATGTACTGACAGAAAATTAATAAGATATTCG
>JAAUTT010000719.1 GCA_012031335.1 Bacteroidales bacterium
CCAATCATTATTCCATCCGCTGGCAGGAAGTTCCGTCCCATCGACATAACCATAAGCTCCTTGCTGAGAATCACCATCTGATCTCATTTTCATTCCACCCCAGCAGGCTATTGAACCCCAACTTGTTGCTGCTTTATCGAAATCGAATAACCAAAGGCCGGTATCCTTATATTTGAAGGTAGAAACTACTGTTCCTCCTTCTCCTTCAACTGTTACCAACGATCCAGCCTGTGCACCTTCAGGAATTACAATAGTTACTTCATGCTCGGACGAGGCAACAATCTCGGCATTTAAATCTCCAAATTTAACCGATTTGATAAAGAACAGGTAGTCTCCCAAAACTTTTGTGGTGGTTCCTGGCTCAGCCATTTCATTGTATAAACCCTTAACAATAGGTTTTGGTAATTCGACCCTGAAATCTGTTAATAGGGTTTGGCCTCCGCCTGTTACCAGTTTTACCTTATTTAATAATTCACCTGGTAAAGTATTAGGAATGGCACAAATGATATTGGTTGAAGTTATAAAGTTGCGATTCAAAACTGCCTTTTGGTCGTTAAACCAAACTTCCTGCACATTTTGAAGGTTTTGGCCCTGAATAGCTATATACAAACCAAAGGCACCTGATGAAATTGAGGAGTCTTTTTCTACCACCCTGAAGTTAGTAACAACAGGCATCGGATCGTCATCCTCTTCTTTACAGGAAAATAAACCAGTCCCTAAAGGATAACCAAAAGAAGTACCTTGACTGTATCCGTAATTATATGATATTTTTTGTCTTCATATTTTAATGTTTTTAGTCCTTCAAAAATTTGATAAAAATTAGTAGTCTAATACTGAGAAATCAAAAGGTTCCGGATCTTTTAACAGGTTGGGGTTTATGGAAACGTCAACTTCCGGGAATGGTAATTTGAATGTGGCATGTGAGGGTGTAAATTTTTGACTATTTAAAGTTACTTCACTTGCCTGATCCTTGTAATAAGCTGTTAGACCACCATAAGAACCACGTTCCTGATTGCTGAGCATGTCAATGGCCAGATCGGGTTCGAAATAGTGAAGACGTACATAATCATACCAATTATCTCCTTCGAATGCCAGTTCAAGACGTCTCTCTTTGAAAACATCCAAAAATTTGATTGAAGCTGCAGGGGTCCAGTCTTTTATGGCCCTGGCTCTAACAGCATTATATGCATTTAAAGCGGAGGCATCTGAAGTTTCGGAATTAACTGTTGGAAGAAAAGATTCAGCATAAACCAAATACACATCTGCTAAACGTAATATATGGGTACTTAAACTGGTTTTCATAAAATCGGATGGTACACCTCCGGTTTCAGCCGCATGGTCTTCCTTGCTTCCTACAATATGTTTTACGGCAAAAGCACCGGTGGGACTGGAGAATACACTTTCATTATCGTAGGTGCATCTGAAACCTCCTTTATTTCTCCACCAATTGGTATATAAGTCATCATACATCATCATGGTACCTTTTCTACGAACGTCTTCATTTTTGCGGATTAAATTTTTTGGATCTTCTCCGAAAGCCATTTGCAGATCAATAGATGGACCCGACCATGTTCCCCAGCCGTCGCCATGACCGGTAAAATTCTGTACAGCTAAATCGGCCTGAAATGCATTTTGGGGGCCCAATCCGATGCAATTACCCAATGCCACGACAATAAGTTTTCAGCATTTCTGTTTCCTTTCGAAATTGAGAATAAATTGGAATATACCGGTTCCAGTGTTAATCCACTTTCATTAATAACTTTACCAGCATAAAGCTTTGCCTTTTCAAGATCGTCGGCATTTCTTGTGCCAGTTTGATTTAAACCTGAACGGGTAAGATACACTTTCGAAAGTAATCCGTAAGCAGTCCACTTGTTAATACGTCCGGGAAGTCCCTGAGCAGGAAGCAGATCGGCTGCTTTGGTAAGGGTGCGGACGATATACTCGTAATATCGGTAGCCGGATTTTTCATAATAAACGATGCCGTACCATCATTGATAAGTTTGGAGTTACTATGAATGATGGGCACATCGTGGAACATTCTTACCAGATAAAAATAGGCCATGGATTTCCATACCATTGCTTCGCCAATTACAGCATTTTTAACTTCGGGCGTACATTTTGGACCAGCTTTTACAACTACATTTTCAATAACACTGTTGCAGTAAGCAACGGCTGTCCAAACAGAATTTGAGGCATTCAGCAGATCGGTAGTCGATCCTGTTACGGCAAAACTAAAGAAAGGATCAGTACCTCCTTTATTGAAATTCCCTGCCATTTATCACCTATGGATAGAAATGCTCTTTGGTAATCGAACCACACGCCTCCATACAAAGGATTTGCCGATGCATAAAGCTGATCGTCGGTATTATAAAAGCTATCGGTGGTATAGGAATCTTCGGGCGGGCGATTCAGGAAATCGTCGCTACATGCGCTGCCAAATTGAAACAAGGACAGCCAATATAATTAATTTGCTATGCTTTAAAAATATAATTTCTCATAATCATCATCTTAATTAAAATGTAACATTTAAGCCAAACGAATAAATTCTGGGGGAAGGATAACGACCATTATCCAGGCCAAATACGTTGGGATCAAGTGTATCCTGACCAATTTCAGGATCGAAGCCGGTATATTTGGTAAACGTTACTAAATTTTGAACATTAAAGTTTAGTTTTAACTGTTGAATGCCAACTTTCGAACTGAAATTCGTTGGAACAGTGTAAGCCAGGTTGATATTCTTAACACGTAAAAAAGAACCATCCTCTATATACCTGTCGGACATACGTATGTTTTCGTTAGGATCGTTACTATTCGCACGGGGTACATCTGTTCCGGGGTTCTTAACCCTTACATTGCCTGCATCTTCAAACCAGTTGTCAAATCCATTGTAAGGATAAACTATCGAAGCATCAATTGGTTCAAGTTTTGCCCTTTCGGTAACTATTTGCAATTGGTTATCCCACGGACTCTTCATACTGCTTATGTTTCTGCCGAAATAATTGAAAAGCTTGTTTCCATATTGTCCCATAATAAACACGGTTAAATCAAAACCTTTATAATGGAACGAGTTGGTAAAGCCATATGAGAATTTAGGCATGGACGATCCCAGTACTGTTCTGTCGTATTCATCTATTAATCCATCCGGAACTCCATCGGGTCCGCTTAAATCTTCAAATTTTATATCGCCAGGGAAAACCGTATTATCGCGGTTCAATGTAGGGTTACCATCGGCGTCAGACCTGTAGGATTTTGGTTTCGGACTGTTTTTAATGTCTTCGAGATCCTGATAGATACCTGCAACTTTATAACCGTAGAAATTACCAATAGGTTGTCCGGCTTCGGTTAAGGTAATAAGATCGGTCCATTGCGCATAACCGTATAGTTTAGCATCGCTTGTTCCTATGTTTATCAGTTTGTTGCGGAGTGAGGCAATTATGCCTTTTTCATAAAATTATGCTTTGTGAAATACCGGGTTGAATGCAGATGATACTAAAAAGAGAGACGCGACATATCCAGCAGAGACGTGACGCATCGTGTCTCTGCTGGGTGTTTTATGAAATAGGTATCATCAAAACCTTGAGTATTCTGACCGTTCGCAGCTATAGTTTTCAATCAGGAAATTATCCAGTTCATCCGCTTTTTCGGCAAAATGCACGATTTGTTGCTTGATTTCCTCCCGGTAAGAAGTTTTGCAGATCGTTCAGGTGTACCCGGTAAGAGAGATAGATCCAT
>JAAUTT010000720.1 GCA_012031335.1 Bacteroidales bacterium
TAAAGGTTGTATGGAATACGCCATGATGTTGGAATTTAATCATTTCGACTGGTGTTTATCAATCATGGCTATTTCATATGTAGTTTAGTGTTTGAATAAGTATTTAAATAGGAAGCTCCTTTAAAGGAATACTGACATGAGGTGTAAGCTTAATTTCAACATCCACGTTTCCTTCTATTTCCTGGTTGCCTTCGTTTAAATTGTAACGTTTGCCCGATGCTTTAATGGTGAAGCTGCCTTTGGGGTTTAGCAGAAAATTATCAAGTTCCTTGTAGTTGGTGATGAGTAATTGTTCGTAAACTTCAGGAGCTTCAACTTCATGATATTCATTAATGGAGCCAGGGATATTAATTTCAAAAGGGCCTTCCATAGGTACCAGCATTTCTTTCATGTCGTCCCATTTTTTTCCGTTACCATTTCCGGTAGGTGTGCTCCTGATGTATTTCAAATCCTTCCCTCCGGTAAGCCAGATAACATAATGTGGTGCTATTGGCTGGATCTGGCCGAAGGGTGCGTCGTAATGCTTTATTTCGAGTTTGAGCATTTCCATTTCGTTAACGCCGGAGGCCGAGTAGGTGGAGGTTGTAACCAGCTTGTTCGATTTTTCGTCCATCCCGGTCCTTGTTACTGAAACATGCAGGGGGAAATTCACATCTTTGGCTACCTCACCTTTTTCGTTGTATTCTGTGTAATTTGATGAACCTGATAAAATGGGGCAATGCATGGATGCTGTGCATTTTGCCCTATTTGAGGGATTGTTGACATACGATTTTAGCAGGAATGTCATTAACTGGCACGATAGCTTCCCTTTGATATGCGTTTCGTTTTTTACTACATGCCATGGAGCCTTTTTCGATGGCGAATATTCGGCAAAACTATAATGGATTGTAATTTCGGCGTCGAAACGTTCGTCGTCATCGAACATGCCGGTTTGTGCTATAGTCATTAAAGAATTTAAGCACAGGACAGAGATTATAAATAATCTTGTGAGGTTCGGGTGTGGCAAGTATCTGTTCGCAATTTTCATATGTACAAAATTTTTATTTCATTGGTCATATGGAATATCCATGATGCTTTTGTTCATCCCTTTTGGTGATCTCTTCGGATCATGGACATTTCATTCGATTGGTTATTTTATAATTTGAAAGGGTTATTGTAATAGTTATTTCACAAAAATACTGGCTGCAGATGCGTCGTTTTCTTTGTCGGTAAGCCTGATCATTGTTCCGTTTTTCCAGTAAACGGCTATTTTATTCATCCCTGTTTCGGTGGTGGCTAATTTAAGTACATCTGTTTCGGGATTAATTTCTCCTGCTACATAAACATCGTTATTAAGGACAAAGACAGCATTGGCCCTGCTGTAGAAAGTCCCATCGGTTAAACATACCTCTTTGCCGTTTTTCCAATATTTTGCAGCATCCTTACCTGTTTCGACCTGCCGTTCATATCCCGAAACATACACATCGCCGTTTGCAACAACTATCGAAGTGGCATAATTTGTTTTTGTTTTATCCGAAAGGTATACAGCTTTGCCATTTTTCCAGTATGTGGCCATGAACCCGGATACATAATTTTTGTTTTCCTGAACATAGGTTTCATAACCAGCAATATATACATCCGTTCCGTCTATAAAAATGGCTTGTCCCGACGACTCATGTTTTTTATCGGTTAAAAGAATCTCCTCGCCATTTTTCCAATAGGCAGCTACCGGAAAAAATTAAACCATCTCTCCCTTCAATATGAGTACCTACCGCATAAACTGTATTTTGATCATCAACAAAAATTGCTTTTGTTACAATGGTTGCTATTTGTTTTTTTAAGAACAACAGGTGAGTTATTTTCCAATATTCATTATCAACAGGTTTCCAGCCTAAACTCTCAATAGAAACATATAAATCGTTGTTTTTTACAAATACATTATTTGCAAAAGCACTTACAGAACCGCTATTTAATATGGTTGGCGAATTATTTTTCCAATAGGTGGGTTTGAATATCCCTTCGTTGTCAGCTATGGCACCTGCAATATAAATTTCCCTATTATTGAGGGTAATCATTTTGCAGTAGGAATCTGTTTTCCCATCCGTTAACGAAACCGGTTTCCCATTTACCCAATAACGGGCCACACTTACGTTTATATCGTTAATTTTAGTGTTTTCGAAACCGGCAACATAAACTGTGGGTTGGGCTTTTACCGTTTGCATGGTAAAAATGCCCAACCCTAAAATCAGTGTTACAATAGGTTTAATCATGGATAAATTTAGATTTTGCCCTATTATATTAATTCACCTTAATAAATTCCACCCTTCTGTTTTTTGCTTTGTTTGCTGCAACATCATTTGGTGCAAGTGGCTGCGATTCGCCTTTGCCATCGGTCTCCAGGTTTTCTGTTTTTACGCCAAAGGTTTTGCTAAGCTCGGTCTTAACGGATGCGGCACGGCGTTTTGATAAATCCAGGTTTTTGGCATCATCCCCGTCAGCATCAGTATGCCCCACTATTTTCACTTTCACAGTTGGATTTTCGTTTAATACTTTCGCAATATCATTAAGAGCACCATACGATTCGGGTTTTACTTTGTCGCTGTTAACATCGAAGTAAATACCATAGCTTACAAGTTTGCCTTCGGTGAGCAGTTTGCTGCGGGTATCGGGCTTGGCAGTGGTAAAGCGGAGGTTGGTTAAATATGGAGATCCCTGTTGACCCCATAAGGAAAAACGGAGCCTGTTATATTTAACTCCTTCATAGAGAATTGTAGGCAGGTCCACTACCTTTTGGCCTTTGTGATATACCCTTAACCGGCGTTTTGTACCCAGATGATAACATGGTTCAATTTATCCAATTCAATGGGCGCCATGGCGGAATTTCCTGAGGTAGTTTCAATGGCCCCCTCTTTGTAACCACCAATATCCCAACCTTCGTAGGAACATGTTAAGTTAAATCCTTCGTTACCAGGGTAAATGGCATCATCCATAAATTCACCCGATCCGTTATACAGGGAGAGATAAAAGCTTGCAACACCTTCATTGTCTTCCGGAGCAGTTGGGATAACATCAAACTCAAGGATAAAATTATCGGGGAGCTCCATGTCTTTCATCAGGTTATATGCAGCTTCCTTAGCATTCATGTAAAACCACTTGCCAGGAAAATTATTCAGGGTTCGCACCTCACCGCTTCCGGTTGTTGTCCAAAGTGCTGGAAAGTCACCAATTTCGTCCTGGGAGAAATCGTCGTAAAGTATTATCTGATCGCCAGGTACAAAATCATATTTGGTGTAGGATGTTAATTTAACCGGTTCGTCCTTTGAGGGTTCAGGTTTTTTTTCTGTCTGTTTTTTCTCTGAAGAAGATTCTGCTTCAGTATTACCTTCTTCATCCGAGGTACCTTCATCTTCTCCTTCTTTCTTTTTAAACATGTTTTTTACTCCGTCTTCAACAGCATCCAAACCCTTATCAATTCCTTCATCGGTTTTCTGGTCGGCCCGGTTAATGGATTTATCTCTGATTTTTCCTTTAACATCTATCTGTGCATTTAATTGGGAGGTTAGTAAGCACAAAATCAACAGAATTGCAACGAATAAAATACTTTTCATGTGGTAATAATTTTAAAATTATCAATGTTTGTTTAGATGCCCAAAAAGTATTTTATAATTTTCGATCAACTATCCCCTTTTTCGGGGATAATATTTAACTTGGTGCCACAATACTTTTGCAATACTGAAGAAACTA
>JAAUTT010000721.1 GCA_012031335.1 Bacteroidales bacterium
CGAAATTTCTTGAAAAAATGACGGTCTTTTGGCACGCGTTTTTGTTTCAAAAAAGAATTTCTTTAAAAAGAAATGATCCTTTTGAACGGGTAAGGAAAATCTTTTAATCGAATTAAAGAATGTCGCTTTTATTTCTTTTTTAAATTTTTCGCCTCTTCCAAAAGTGCAATGTCGGCTGCAGTGCGGGGCACAATTTCTATATGATGCGGTGCGGGTTTAGTATTTTCGTCAACATGAATAAAAGTGACAAAACCATTTACCAAAGGTTTCTCATCATTTTTTTCATTACTTCTATATACGCCACCAAACTGCTTTTTCCCGCATATGAAATCCGGGACGAAAAATTTTAGAATTTCACCTGGTTTAACAGGCTTTGTAAAATACATTCCATGAATTTTAAGACAAACTATGCTTTTCGGATCGAGCAAATTTGTTGCTGCAATAAACCCCGATTCTACAAACCATTCCGCAGTACGACCAGCAAATAATGTCCCATGATGATTCAAATCTTCACTTTTTACCAAACGCATGGTTATTGTTTCGAACGGCTCAATATGTTTATTTTCCATTTTAACTGATTTAGAATTTGTAAAGATAATTTGTTTCTTAACTTGTCGCAATCATCACCATAAAATGCAATCGCAGGTGGATGTATATAAATTTATGTGTATTTTGGATGATAAAAAAATTATAACCGGGTATTTCAGATGGATAGAAGTAAAATCAAAGTATTGATTGCAGAGGATGATTTCTTGATTGCCGAAGAAATATCAAGAGCGCTGAAAAATTCAGGTTATACATTATCGGGTATTGCGCCAAACGGGAAAAAGGCGGTTGAACTCACTTGCTCACTTAAGCCCGATGTGGTTTTGATGGATATTAAAATGCCTCGTATGGATGGCCTGGAAGCATCCAGGCTGATACAGGAACAATGTCCAACACCTGTTGTAATTATTACTGCACACGAATCGCACGATTTGGTTGAAAAAGCAAGTGAAGCCGGAATTACAGCTTATCTGACAAAACCTCCCAAAGCCGATGAAATAGAAAGAGCTATTACCATTGCATTAGCGCGTCATAAGGACATGCTTAAAAGTCGCCAGCTGATACATGAACTCGAAGAGAGCAGGCATGAATTACATTTGCTGAATGCTTCAAAAGACAGATTTTTTTCCATCCTGGCGCACGACCTGAGAAGCCCGGTTTCAGCACTATCGGTGTTCAGTGAGCAACTTGTTTCTAATCTCGAAACATTGGAAAAGCAAGAGCTGATCGAATATCTTTCTGTTATCCACAACACGTCGAAAAGTTTATCCGAATTATTGGAAAATTTGCTGTTATGGGCAGGATTTCAGGTAAACAGAAATTGATTTCAATAAAACTGATATAAATATTCACGAAGTTGTGAATTCCGTTGGAATGCTTTTTCAAGCGGGGTTTCAACATAAAAACCTCAGTTTTTTAAACCTTGTATCTCCTGCTTTCGTGGTGCTCGCTGACCCTGAAATGGTAAATACTATTTTCAGAAATCTAATTTCGAATGCTGTAAAATTCACTCCCGATGGAGGAACAATTGAAATATTGGCTGAGGAGGACGGAGATTATACAATATTATCAGTTAAGGATAATGGTGTGGGAATACCCGATGAAGATATGGCGAAAATTTTCAAAATAGATGAGCAATTTAGCAATACAGGAACTCAGGGTGAAAAGGGCTCAGGATTAGGATTACTGCTGTGTAGGGAAATGGTACAGAAAAATGGAGGAGAAATTTGGGTTGAAAGCATTATAGGGCATGGAACCACTTTTTCTTTTACACTTTTAAATTCAAATTCGAATAACAAATTAGTATAATGAACTTTTCTTTCGGAAAATTACTTAGATAGAAAAATACTATTAAATGCCGCAAAAACCTTTATCACCAAAACTAAGCCAACTTTTCTGGGTATTATCCGGTTTGGTAATAGGAAATGCTGTTTTAGCAGAGCTTTTGGGGATGAAAATATTTTCATTGGCCAGGATATTCGATATACCTTCTTTTACTACTTCGGGATTTTTATCTCTTACCTTCGATTTCAATATGAGTGTGGGAATATTAATCTGGCCTTTTGTTTTTGTAATATCCGATCTTATTAATGAATACTTTGGAAAAGCAGGAGTGCGCAAGGTGAGTTTTTTTACCGCAGCTATAATTCTCTATGGATTTATATTTATATATTTTGCTACATCACTTCCCGGAGCCGATTTCTGGCTACAAATAAACAATACGGATAATTCAGGAGTTGCTTTTGACATAAGCTATGCTTATAATGTTGTTTTCAGGCAGAGTGCCGGTATCATACTGGGTTCGGTTACTGCTTTTTTGTTGAGTCAGTTAATTGATGCTTATACATTCCAATATCTTAAAAATATAACCGGGCACAAAAAGTTATGGCTTAGAGCCACTGGTTCAACAGTTATTTCCCAGTTTGTAGATAGTTTTGTTATTCTTTTTATTGCATTTTATATTTTAGGAAACTGGAGTATGACTCAGGTAATTACCGTAGGAATTGCCCAATATCTATACAAAATTATTATAGCCATAGTGTTAACACCGGTTATTTATCTCGCCCATCATTTAATCGACAAATACCTTGGTAATGAGCATCCGGGGGCTGAAAATCTTCAGTGAAATATTGGGAAAATATCATTGTTGTCCGGTAAAAATTTATCATGACTGAATTATTTAAGATTTCTCACTTCGTTCGAAATGACATTCAGTTATTTAGGTTTGTGGAGGGGGTTGATTTTGCGGCTTCGCAGCAAATCAACCCCCTCCACACTAAAAAATGAATAAAAGACCTGTCATTCTGAGTGGAGCGAAGAATCTAAACATTTTTACCGGACAGTAGTGATATTATTTTTAAATATCTACATTAACAATAAAAATAATCTTCTCATTCCCATGAAAGCTAAAATATTTTTGATACCCGTTTTTATTTTGATCCTGATAACTTTTCAAGCTTTTCGGTACTCCTTACCTGAAGAAGAAGCGAAAATCAGATTTACTACCAATGATTCTGTTTTGAAAAATATTTACAACCGCGCGGTTGAGCTTGCCTATGAAAATATTGTGGATTATGGATCCCGAAAGGTGATGATAGAGGGAGCCAAATACAGAAGTATCTGGTTAGAGACTCAGCCTATGGCAGGTTACATGTTTGCAAAACAAAACCTGGAAATCGGAAGAAATAATATTGAGATATTTATGGATTATCAGCGGGAAGATGGTCGATTACCCGGAGTAATATATAACCGCAACGGGAAAGTTGAACCTAACTATTGTCAGTTTCAGGGTTTATGTTTTCCAATGCCTGCTTTTGAGCTTTATTTTCTTTTGACAGGGATAAAACATATCTGAACAAATTGTATACTTCCCTGGAAAAATTCGATAATTATCTTTGGAAAACCCGGGATTCGGATAACAATGGCTGCCTTGAAACCTGGTGTATATTTGATACTGGAGAAGATGACAATATCCGTTTTGGCGAATTTCCGAACGCATGGTTTTTGATTATCCACCATCAAGAGAATCGGCAGTTAGGCTTAGCACACAGGAACTAAAGATTTATTGTAAGGAGGACCATTATGATAGTTCTGTCGAAATGACTGTACCTATTGAGTCTATGGATATTATGTCGTATTCCTATACGTGCAGAGATGTCCTTCATTAATTT
>JAAUTT010000722.1 GCA_012031335.1 Bacteroidales bacterium
TACCGATAATGCTGGTTCTAACATTGCCCCTGGTCTTGCAGGGATTTCAATGCCTCAGGTCAGAACAATTTCGATAGGCGTTTCGGTTGGTTTGTAATTTTAACTCTTAATTAGTTTAGTATGAAAAAAACAAAATTATATAATCAGATTAGCCACGCTGTTATTTCTGCTTGGCATTTATAGCTGTAGCAATGATTTCCTGGATGATATAAAACCTGAAACAAGCCAGGATATTACTTCACTCAGGCAGTCTGTTGCAGACCTTGATGTAATTATTAACGGAGCTTATGGTGCTATTTTTAGTCCCGCAGGAATTGGATCTTTCCAAACCGCAATGGAAATTAACAGCGATTTATATTATGCCGTACCGGGTGAAAGGTCAGGATGGATTACAGGACGTGAAGGTGATGCTTATCGCCATGCTTATGCCGGGAAAGATTATAATTTGCAGGCACAGTTAATGCAATGGGTTAATTACAGCATCAACCTTTCGAATGTTGCCATTGAATCTATAGAGGAAGGTATGGTAGACGACGACCCCAGAAAAGAAAGCCAGGGTGATAGAATTATGGGTGAAGCCAAATTTTTGAGAGCTTTCTCCAACTGGATGATGACTGTAATGTTAGGTCCTCAATACCATTCATCTACCCTAGCCAGTAATTCGGCAATTTATAGAGATAAACCCATTATCAGTCCTACAGATGTTGCTGCAAAAGTTCGCACAGTATCGGAAATGTACAATTTCATTATCGCTGATCTTGTTGATGCTCAGGCCAAATTACCCGAAATATATGATAATACTTTGTTGGAACATCCTTCAACATATTTGGCCCGTGTAAGGAAAGATGCGGCTACAGCCTTGCTTGCCAAAGTTTATTTCCAGATGAACGATTTTGATAAGGCGCTGGAACAGGTTAATTTATTACTGGGACCGGTTTCGGCAAGTGGTTCAGCAAAATATCCGTTAGCTGCCAATTACGATAATCTCTTTAAAATATTAGGAGGACAAAATTATAGTCCGAATATGGGAAAAGAGCTGATTTATGCAGCTGAAGGTTCTTCGGCTCAAAAATGGACACTCGACAGCAAATGGACATACTATCGTTTTACCCGTCCTAAAACCAATGCCGGAGGAACTGCTGTACCCAATGCCTATGGCCGTTTAAAATTGGGAAATCCTTATATTAATCTTTTCGACAAAGTGAATGATAAGAGATTTCTTCAATGGGTTGAAGTTGTTGGAGGTACAAATTATTGGCAGAAAAAACTCTCCACCTCAAATATGAATATGCCAATTTTCAGATCTGCCGAATTTCATTTAATGAGGGCCGAGATACTTGCACGAAAGGACAACCTGACCGATGCTGCTCTGGAATTGGATCTGGTACGCATACGTTCCGGGTTAACTGCCTTTACTGTTACAACTAAAGAGGCTTTGATTAATGAAATCATTAATGAAAGAGCAAGAGAAATGGTTGGAGAAAGTGTACGTCACCTGGATAACTTACGATTGGGAGCTATTGATGGCACCCTGGTTCCTCTCGGGCAGAAAGATGCTGATGATAAAACAGATGTTGGGGGTGTGGACCAGTTGCCTTGGGATAGTCCTAAGTTAATTTATGACATGCCTACAAATGAAATAATTTACAATCCTGGTTTATACGATTAATATATTACGAATATGAAGAATATAAATATACTGCTGATAATTTCGGTTGCAATGCTTTTTAGCTTTGCTGGCTGTGAAGAAACTGTTTGGCCCGAAGTTCAGAATATATCCAAAGCTGAATATGCCGGAGTTTGGAATACTGGTACTTACCGTATAAAAACAACTTATACCCGGATCCAGAACACACAAACAAACGACTATACATTTAAGGATACAACTTATACTGATTCCACACAAATGACTTTTGAATTCGGTATAGCCAATCCATCAGGCACATTAATAGAAGACTCTGTTAAAATTACCTCTGTTCAAACCGTAAAAGGTGTTGTAAAGCCTGCGGTTGTTAAATCCGGATATTTTACTGTTGCACAAACCCCAGGCTCAGATTATGCGGAAAGAGTTACTTATCTGAATGTATGGGAAAAGGCCACTAACGTACACTCCACTTCCATTGCCGAACCTTATACAACATATACAGTTGTGCGTAAGGGTGGCAATGATATGGAAGTTGAATGGACTACCTTAATAATACCGCTCAAAACTCAGTTAAATACAAGGTTCTTTTAAGTAAATAGTTTATAATTAAACCTTTCAGGCTTTTAAACCTGAAAGGTTTAATTCACCCAATTTATTTTTAACAATGCAAAAAGTTGATCGTCTCGTTTGGATTGTTTTTTTATTTGTTCTCCTGTCTTTCGAAGTAGTAGCTCAATCAACTCAAATAGCTCCCGATGTTATTCACTCCTGGTCTCTTGCGGGTGTGCAAGGCGGTATTCCATCTTCAAAAATTTTAAGATAAAAAAAACAATCACACCTGCCGATAATATCCAAAAAGCCATAAATGTAACTGCTGCCTCCGGCGGTGGAATAGTTTTACTTAAGGCCGGAAAATACCCCATCAACGCTACCATTCACCTTAAGCCTGGTGTTTTTCTGAAAGGCATTCATCCCGACTCAGTTACTTTGGGAGTGAATATCCATGGGTATCACTACACTACCAGAAAACCACGGCAGTGTGCCCTGGCTCTCAAAAACATTGAAAACGCCGCCATTGAAAATATCACCATAAAATATACCGGTGCAGATTTCGAACCGCTCGATAAGGATTCTCTGAACGCACCGTGGGACAAAGCAGTGTTCCATATTCCCGAACTCCGCGATACTTCGTTATTTGTGGAACATATCTGGATCGACAGCTCCAAAAACTGCTGGGTGCGCAACTGCAAAATTCTTTGGGCAGGAAGTGATCCTATCCGCATAACTAATTCAGAACATATTACCTGTACCGGTAACTTTATCGATCGCAGCTACAATAAATGCGACGGTGGCATGGGGTATTACAACATCATCAATTCAAAATATGTGCTTGTTTATAACGAACATATAAAGCGCATCCGTCATTTTGCTATCCAGAATGGCAGCATGTATAATGTTGTTTACAACAATTATCTGGAAGTAGATATCAACTTTCACAATGGCGACAGCGGATATAACCTCATCGAACAAAACACCATCCGCATACCGCAGTGGCACAGCTGGCATTGCTTTCAGCGGGGCGATCCCCGACAACATCAGGTGCCGGGAAAATTCAACCTGCTATACAGGAATGTAGCTCACCATAAAACCGGTAACCTTGAGTTTTCGGATCCGAATGTGATATATGAAATAAATACAGTATGGGGTGGAAAAATGCACTTCCAACCACTATCACTGTTCCTGAGGAAAAAACATTTTATAAAGGTGCTTGTAAGCAAGGTATTTAGAGTAATATTGATTTGTATATCGGGTAAATTAAAGCATAAAAAAACTCTTTGAACATGAACAAAATCAAATCAAGAAAGGCTGCCTTCCAATGGGTTTACTTGCTCACCTGTGAACTTCTGCTTCCGGTTGATTCTATGAGACCGGGTTGCGGCCTTGGATCGACAAACGTTCCTGGTGGCTTCCGACCATGGTCGCCACTATTGGTCGTACTGAGGCACAGCCCCATGACAAGTATTCAAACTGTACCAATCACTATTTTATATGTCGTCCAACAATTCAA
>JAAUTT010000723.1 GCA_012031335.1 Bacteroidales bacterium
GATGAATTCAGGCTTACTTTATCCTTCAATTCGAAAGTATTGAATATTACTGCAAGTTTTGCCTTGGGATCGACTTGTTCGAATGCGCGGCCAAAAAGAGTAATGTAATCGTCCTGACTACTTTTCTGCCATTTCTTTTGCCAGTAAAATAGCCTTGTTGAATGTGGTATCATTACTGAAATTCGACAAGCTCTTACAATATCCACAACAGAAACTTCAAGAACAACGTTCATCCCACCTTTCAGGTCGAGACCCAGATTAATCATTCTTTCCTTGGTCTCCTTGTAGGTGTATTTCTTCAGGAACAGGAAATTGTAAACTGGTTTTCCTGAAACCGAATCAAGATAATATGCCTCTTTCTTGAGATCTCCATTGGCATAATCTTTCGCCTTTTGCTCGACACGGTAAGTTACCCAGGTGAATGATAATTGATATAAACACGCCAGCGACAGTGCAATGGCTAATGTTAAAATAGCACCTTTAATACGCATTATTGTTTAATTTTAATAAGTTCAATCGTTTAAAACAACAGGACGCAAATATATAAAAATTTTCATCCTTCGGGTTTCTTTTAAATATTTTGATGAAAGGAAAATAAAACAGATAAAAATACAGGCTGAAACCTAAGTATTACATGCTTTCGGGATACTTACCGCAATTCCTGTTTTAGTCCAGTTGAAGCTTTTTCAGATTTTATTCCATTATATTAAGGGTAGTATCACCCGAGGTTGTATCTCTGTAGGCTCTGTAGATAGGTAAAAAATCGTAGGTAATATAAAACTCGGATGAAAATGGCCCCCAGGTCATTTTTTCGACAGCGATATTTACATCCCGAACCTTGCCGTGAGGTACTTTCAGGGTAATAACCTGCCCCAGGCCCATTACAAATTTCCAACTTTCAACTTGTGTTCCTGCCGGAGGGAAATTTTTGTAAAAGCCCGATTCATTCAGCTTCTTTTGAATATCCTCCAGCGATTTGCCGGCTTGTGGCTTTAGAATTATTGTCATAAGTAAATCACCTCCGGTTTCTGTGATGGATTTGGACAAATCCTTTTCTGCTTCATCGGTTTGTAATGTATTATAAATATAGTATCCTGCAACAGTTGCAACAAGCAGGATAATAACGATGAGGGTTGTTCTGTTTCTAAACATGAAAATCAACTAAAATGGTTAATAGTTTTAATTTTTATTAATGTATGCAAATCCGGGATTTTAACTTATAGGAAAGAAGTATAGCTAAACAAACCGGAAATGATATGAAAAGTAACTCTTTCAATGTTCAATATATTAGTAGTATCACAAATGGTAATTTTTTCACAGTTGCCGAAGATACGAATTTTACTATTATTCATAATCGGTTAGTTATATAAGTTTATTGTAACCATTCTGTTTGGGAAATTGAAAATTTACATCTGGAAAAGTGGTTTGACCAAAAAGAAAAAGACAATTCATCACAAATTGTCCTTTTCTTAGCAAATAAATCAAATTTTGAACCTGACTTTATCTTATCATGCAATACACGCGTTATTGCTTTTTTTATCTATTGTTAGTACCGTAACCTGGCCGACAATGTCCATGCACTCATGCCTGTTGGTCGGATAGAACGGATCATATATTGTGTATCCGATTCTTCGCCCAAAACAGCCACGGCTGCGCTTACGGCAGCTATCACCATTGGATCGATTGCCTGTTCCCCGTTTTCCTTAATCTTAGGATGTCCGTTTGCTTCAACCGGTTGCACCTGCGGTTTGGGCTGAGGCTCAGGTTCGGGAGTTATGCCGTTTTTCCTGTTTTTAAAGAATGTTTCGGCTACTTGCGGTAACAGTGCATAAGTGAGCACATCTTCGTCCTGCTCAAGATAATCCTTCATTTTGATGCGGGTACTTTCCAGTTCCGGCTCAATCAGGTCGGCAGGCCTGCAGGTTATGGGCAATTCCTCACCTAAAATTTTTTTTGTGATTGCCTCGGGAATGGGAGCCGGTGTTTTGCCATATTCGCCTTTCACCAGTGCCTTCGATTCTTTGGGGACCATTTTATAACGTTCGCCCATCAAAACATTGAGCACAGCCTGGGTACCCACAATCTGGCTGGTTGGTGTTACCAGCGGAGGAAAACCAAAGTCTTCCCTTACCCGGGGTACTTCTTTCAGCACTTCCTCGTATTTGTCACCGGCATTCGACTGTTTGAGCTGCGATATCAAATTCGAAAGCATACCACCGGGCACCTGGTATTTCAATGCGTTCACATCAACGCCCAGCATTTTCTGATCTAACAAACCACTCTGCAGGTATTTTTCGCGCAAGGGACGGAAATATTCTGCTATTTCGCTCAGAGCATTCAGGTTCAGGCCGGTATCGTAGCTTGTGCCTATCAGAGAAGCTACCAGTGATTCGGTTGGTGGTTGGGATGTACCCATCGACATAGGTGAGATAGCACAGTCGACTGAATCGATTCCAGCTTCGATAGCCTTCAGGTAAGACATAGATGCTACACCACTGGTATAGTGTGTGTGCAAAGCCAGTGGGATTTTCACATTTTCGCGTATAGCTTTTACCAGATCGTAAGCGGCATAAGGAAGCAGCAAGCCAGCCATATCCTTAATACAGATAGAATCGGCGCCCATCGATTCGAGCAGTTGGGCATCCTTAACAAAAAGCTCGAGCGTATGAACCGGGCTGGTGGTATAGCAAACGGTAGCCTGGGCATGACCACCTTCCTTTTTACAGGCCTGGATAGCCCTTTCCACATTGCGGGCGTCGTTGAGTGCATCGAAAATACGGATGATATCGATGCCATTGGCCACTGCTTTCTGCACAAAATATTCCACCACATCGTCGGCATAGTGCTTGTATCCAAGCAGATTCTGACCGCGAAGCAGCATCTGAAGCCTGGTTTTCTTAGCCTTGCTGCGGATAATACGCAAACGTTCCCATGGATCTTCGTTTAAAAACCTGATGCAGGAGTCGAAGGTGGCTCCGCCCCATGCTTCGAGTGAGTGATATCCAATGTTGTCGAGCTGCTCCAGGATGGGAACCATTTCTTCAATACGCATCCGGGTTGCTATCAGCGATTGATGTGCATCGCGCAATATAGTTTCGGTGATACCGATTTTTTTCATCATTTCTCCTTTGGCAGTCATTAAGTTCTATTCAATTATTACCATTACCTCTCCTGCTGTAATACATAATCCCTGTTCAACTTTTACTTCCTTAATTTTTCCATCAACAGGAGCAGTTATTTCGTTTTCCATCTTCATAGCTTCCAAAACCAGGAGTACCTGACCTTTTTTGACTAAGTCACCAACTTTAATGTTGACTTTTAGAATACTGCCAGGCATCGGAGAAATAATTTTTTCTCCACCGGCAGAAGGAGACTGAACCGGACCATTCCCACTAGAGAATGACTTAGAAGGTTTATTTATTGACGGAGATTCTATTTTCTGTGTGCTTTTCAATTCTTCCAGTTCCACTTCAAATTGCTGATTATTCACCTTTACGAGAAATTTTCTCATCCAATCATTTTTTAAATTGTTCGAACTAATAAAAGATTAGTTATGAATGTATTCTAAACGATAAACAATTATGAATTTCAATGGTTTTGACGGGGTTTAAGTAAAGTTATTGGCCATTTTTAATATATAAACTAAAGGATCAGCACCTTAAGCTACTGATGCAAAAACAGGTATAGTTATGTTGTTGAGC
>JAAUTT010000724.1 GCA_012031335.1 Bacteroidales bacterium
TTTTTATATTGTTTATTTTGCTGCCATACATAATCCCCAGTAAGGTTTATATGTTCCCATCCAAGAGGCGATAAATATTGCAATAGGTTGTCATCAACTTTATGGCCGTGTTCCTTCATTGCAGTAACAATTCTATCAAGATAGACAGTATTCCACAGTACAATAGCAGCTGTTACCAAAGTTAGCCCGCTTGCACGGTATCTTTGATCTTCATAGTTCTTATCCCTAATTTCACCCAACCTGTTAAAACTTACTGCACGAGACAAGGCATTCCTGGACTCTCCTTTATTTAACTCAGCAGTAACATGCTGTCGAAATTGTGGATCGATATACCATTTTAAAATAAAAATTGTTCTTTCGATCCTCCCCAGCTCACGTAGGGCCAATGCTAAACCATTTTGCCTTGGATAACTCCCTATTTTTCTCACAATTAACGAAGCTGTTACAACTCCTTGTTTTATTGAGGCTCCCAATCTGAGTATATCATTCCAATTAGAACGGATGTGATTAAGATTGTACTTTCCTCCGATTAAAGGACTCAGGGCAGGGTAGTCACTTGAAGAACCTGAGATGAATAATTTTGTGTCCTTCAAATCCCTGATACGTGGCGCAAATCTAAAACCCAACAGGTGCATTAAAGCAAATACATGGTCAGTGAACCCTGATGTATCAGTGTAGTGTTCCTCAATTCGTAAATCAGATTCATGGTATAGCAACCCGTCCAAAACATAGGTTGCGTCACGTACCCCAGAATTGATTACTTTGGTATGGAAGGGTATATATTGATCATTGACATGTGTGTAATACTGCAATCCAGGCTCACTTCCATGTTTAGGGTTGACACTGCCCATTACTTTGGCATGTCCTCCGGATTTAAACTCCTGCCCATCCGACGAAGAAGTAGTTCCTTCTCCCCAATTGCCTGCAAAAGGATGTTTAAGCTGAGCGTTTACAAGAACGGACAAAGCTGATGAGTATGTTTCATCCCGTATATGCCAGGCTTGCAACCATGTCAATTTTGCATACGTAATGCCTGGTGTTGATTCTGCCATTTTCCTTAACCCCAGGTTAATCGCATCCGATAATATTGCAGTTAACAACAAAGTTTTATTTGAAGTTGGTTCAGCACTTTTCAAATGTGTAAAATGTTCAGTAAAGTCCGTCCAACTATCCACTTCCATTAATAAGTCAGTTATTTTAACCCGGGGTAAATAACTGTATACCCTGGTCAAAAAAGCTTCTGCTTCTATTGGGACAGAATTTGTAATAGGGGATATTTTTAGCCCTTCCTCAGTTATACTTACATCAATCAACTCGCCATTTTGAGCCATCCGGTCCACCTTTTCCAATAGGAGATGTAAGACCGAAAGCCTCTTATTCAAATATGTATCACAATCTATATCTATGTTTAATGGGATTTTCTCTACTTCTTTGAGCGTCTTGAATTTATCTACAGACAAGAGGTATTCTTCAAAATCTTTAAACTGGCGCGAACCCTTCACCCATACATCACCAGACCGTAAAGCATTCTTTAATTCGGAGAACAAACAGAATTCAAAGTTCCTGTGATCGATACCTTCTTCTGTAAATACAAGGTCCTCCCATCTTTTGCGGACAAAACTTGTAGGTACATCTCTGGGAATAATGCGTGTTTTAGTATAATCAGGGGTTTTAATAACATCTACTGCCACAAGAATATCTTTAGCGGCAGGAGCAGCATTTAATTCAATAGCTTCCAGGAAGGTTGGAATATAACGGCGTATTTGAGAATAGGAATTGCCTACAAGATTATAATAGTCAAATGATTCAGGTTGGCTAAGGTGTTCTGCTTCAGTTATGCTTTTTGTAAATTCATCCCAGGTAATGATCGATTCTATTAAAGAAAATGGGTCTTCTCCTGTTTGTTTAGCTTCCACCAATGCATTGCCAATACGGCAGTAGAGCCTCACTTTATCGTTTATAGCTTTGCCAGAACGTTTGAATTCATTTTCATGTGTGTTTTTGGCGCTGTTAAAAATGGATCCCATGATATGATCGTGCAAATCTACTATCTCATCAATCAATGTCGCTTTTGCTTCTATTACAACAGCTACAATGGTAGCATACCGTCTTGTGGCCTCAAAATCACCTAAATGTTGAGCTGTCATTTGCCCACCCTCTCTTGCAATTTTTAGCAATCTGTTTTGGTGAACCCTTTTTTCCAGATCAGCAGGGAGGTCTAAATCTTTAATCGTGTTGAGCCTTTCAATGTGTTCCAGAATATGTTTGACCTTATTTGCTGCCGGAGATTGTCTTAGCCATAATAACGTACTTGACCCGGTTCCCTCCCGTACTGACAACAATGAATCAAGTTTTCCTTTTTGCTGGTTGGTCAAAGGGTCGGTGAGTATCTTATATATATGCCTGGATGCCCTTGTTATTGCTTCTGCACAAATATTTTCAATAGTAAATATCGCAGGGAGCAATATTTTTTTAAACCTAAGATTTTCTATAAGCTCATTGGCCAATATGATACCTTTATCTGTTTGTAAAGCTGTTTTTTGTAATGAATCCACAGCTGATTCGTAATGGTTGGCCGTTGAAAATACTTCAACACCCAGGATGGATCTTAATGACAATATATGTTCTCGCCTGGTCGCCGATCGTTCACTGTAGCTGCTCCATACTTGCGGATCTATATTTAATTGATCACTAATAAAATTTAATAATCTTAAAGAAGGCTGTTGCCCAACAGGAAGGATTATACCCGGAAATCGCATGTAACAGAGTTGTATTGCAATTCCTAACCGGTTTTCGTTCCCTCTGCTTTTTTGATCTATCATGGAGATGTCACGTTCACTTAAGGAATACAGCCGGATCAAATCCTCCCTTTCCTCCGGAATAGCAAAGAGATCGTTACGTTCGGTTTCTGTTAAAATCTGGCGTCTTGACATGCTTTCGATTTTTCAAAAGTTGTAAGTTTTGCGAAACAACCGTCCTTATGCCAAAACCACCTATTTTAATGGTGGTTCGTATTTCGCAAATATTAATTGCATAATTAAATTATTTTGCGATAATATTTGCGAAATTTGCTCATAGAATTTAACTGCTTATGAAAATCGGGTATGCAAGGGTTTCAACAACTGATCAAAATCTGGAAATCCAACTTCAGGAACTTAAAAAAGCCGGATGTGAAAAAATCTATAAGGAAAAAGTTTCAGGAACACATTTGAAACGACCTGAACTCCTGAGAATGTTGGATCATTTACGCAAGGATGATCAAGTCCTTGTTTGGAAATTAGACCGGCTGGCACGGTCTACAAGAGATCTCCTTGCAATCTGTGACCAGATTGCTGAGTCAAAAGCTAACTTCAGGTCCCTCTCAGAGACCTGGGCTGATACGACCACTCCTGGGGGTAAAATGATTCTTACTGTATTTGCAGGCATAGCCGAATTTGAAAGGGAACTCATTGTTGAACGAACCAGTTCGGGAAGACAAGCAGCCCAAAAGAGAGGTGTGAGGTTTGGCAGACCACCAAAATTAGACTCAAACCAAATAGGTGCTATAAAGAGCCTGCTAGAAAAAGGGAACTCTGTTAAGGAGGTCGCAAAAATATTCAAAACTCATCCCGCTACCATTTATCGATTTCTTACGAAATAGAATTTGATAAATTCACGCTAACGTACACTAACTTCCGTTTCGTGAGCCGACCCCA
>JAAUTT010000725.1 GCA_012031335.1 Bacteroidales bacterium
CTGGCACCATTAAGTTTATGTGGTTTGTAACCGGCTGGGTTCTTAAAATATTGGTAGACTGGCTAAATGCTTCTCTCGTGATGGGTCGAGAGTCTTCCATATTCGGTTACAACAGGTATAAATATTTCAGTGATGATTACTGTTTTGTTGTTTATTATCATTGTTTTGATAAGGATTATATTTCGAATCGAAAACCGGTGTATCTGATTTTAATTCTGGGATTAAGCAGTGTTTGCCTTACCGAAGTTTTAATAAGGCGCATCAGCAATATTACCAAAAGTGAGACAATTGTCTATAATGCACCATCGGGTGTATTGATGAACTTCAGACAAGGAAAACAATCGTTTGTGATATCCGATATTCCTCATGAAAGAGCTGAAAGAATAATCAGACCCTATAACGATCATACAGGAGTTGGTAAAACTAAATTCATCGACTTATCAACTCCTTCATGGCATCAACAAAATTGCCTGCTTTATCGCCAATTTGTAAAATTTGGTAAAATGACTTTTTATATATGGACGGAAAAGCCTGATTTTTCAATAAAACCAGTTGAAGTTGATGTGCTTGTAATTCATAATATTAAAAAAAGTGAGATACCCTTGATCAGGAAATATTTTAATCCCAAAGAAATTATTGTAACATCTGCTGTAAAACGATACCAAATCATGTTACTGGAAGAAGAATTCTTTGCTACAAACTATCCTATAACTATCCTGAGTTCTCATGGATATTGGGCCATAGAGAATTCAAAAAAATATCCAAAATGAGTTCATCATTTAATAAATATGTTATTACTTTGTTCGGTTTTTTATAAAGGTAATTATGCGGATTATAATTGCGGGAGCCGGAGAGGTAGGGTCGCACCTGGCAAAGATGTTAAGTCATGAGAATCATGACATTGTGTTGGTAGACCCTGATGAATACAAGCTGAAAGTACTCGGATCAAATCTTGACTTGTTAACACTGGAAGGTTCCGCAACGTCTCTGGAGGTTTTATCGACAGCAGGAGCGGGGAGATGTGATTTATTTATAGCTGTTACCCAAACAGAAGAAATCAACATAACAGCCTCCATTCTCGCCAAGCGACTGGGTGCAAAAAAAACCATATCCCGGATTGATAATCAGGAATACCTGGCAAAGGAAAACCGTGATTTCTTTGTTGGTTTGGGGATCGACTCTATGATTTACCCCGAAAAAATGGCAGCCAAGGAAGTAACAAGTATGTTACGGCAAACCGGATTTACCGATCTTGTGGATTTTTCGGGTGGTAAACTTTCCCTTTTGGCTATTAAAGTTGACCCCGATTCGTTACTTATAAATAAAAGTTTCTCGGAAATCTCATCCGAAGTTTATAAGCAGGACTATAAGCCAGTTGCGCTAACCAGAGATGGGAAAAACAAAAAATCCCTAAAGGAGATGACATTTTTAAACTTGCAGATACAGTTTATGTTATTACCAATCAAGCAGGGATAAAATCGTTAATGAAAACGGCCGGAAAAGAATCAGTAGATATTACCAACATTATGATACTTGGAGGTAGTAGAATTGGTAAACTAACAGCAAAAGATCTTGGAAAGGGATACAATATTAAACTTATAGAACAAAGCAGGGAGAAAGCCTATCGTCTTTCGAATTATCTTAGCAATACACTTGTAATAAACGGAGATGGAACTAACATCGAATTGTTAATGCAGGAAGGTCTTAAACGGATGGACGCCTTTATTGCAGTTACCGGAAATTCCGAAACCAATATTCTGTCGTGTCTTTTGGCAAAAAGTTGCGGAGTAAAACGAACTATTGCCGAAATAGAAAATATAGATTATATCAACCTCGCCGAAAAAATGGGAATCGATGCCGTAATCAATAAAAAAGTTATTACCGCAAGTCGTATTTTCAGGCATACCATGGCAGGAGAAGTATCGGTTATCAAATGCCTTACTGGATCGGATGCCGAAGCCTTGGAATTTGTTGTTCAACCCGATTCGAAAGTTACCAGAGGCCGGGTTCAGGAAATAGATTTTCCGGATGATGCAATTATCGGAGGTGTAATCCGCGATAAAGTAAGTTTTATAGCAAATGGTGCAACAGAAATTCAGGCCAACGATCATGTGGTTGTATTCGCTTTGCCAAAAGCGTTGAACGAAATCGGAAAATATTTTAGTTAAGATTATGTTCAACTACCGCTACATTTTGCATGTTATTGGACTGCTACTGGTGCTCGAAAGCTTGTTTATGCTGGTGCCTCTTTTTGTTTCAATACTTTACGGAGGCGAAGATTTTTACGCGTTTTTATTTTCTTCTACCATAACATTGATCTGCGGTGGTCTTTTATGGGTTTTTAACCAGAATCCTGAAAAAGATATTGGAAAACGGGAAGGCTACCTTATCGCATCGTTAATTTGGGTTGTTTATTCTATTTTTGGTGCTTTGCCATTTATGATTAGTGGTAAAATTCCAAGTTTTACCGATGCATTTTTCGAGACCATGTCAGGTTTTACAACTACTGGTGCATCTATCCTTAAAGAGGTTGAATCGTTACCCCATGGAATTTTACTTTGGAGAAGTATGACCCATCTTGTTGGTGGTATTGGAATACTTCTGGTTAGTATTGTTGTTTTACCAGTTTTTGGTACAGGCAGCATGTACTTATATGGCGCTGAAGCATCATCGGTATCAACAGGTAAATTGCATCCTAAAATTAAAGATACTGCTTCCCGTTTACTTTGGATTTATCTTTCATTTACAGCGCTTTTAACCGTTCTCCTTTGGTTAGGAGGTATGAATTTATTTGATTCGATTTGTCATTCATTTGGAACTATTGCATCGGGTGGGTTTTCAACAAAAAATTCGAGCCTTATAAATTATTCACCTTATATACAGTATACTATCTCTGTATTTATGATTATAGCTGCAATAAATTTTAATCTGCATTATTTTCTATTAAAAGGTGCTTTTAAAAAAGGTTTTTCAAAATGAAGAATTGAAGTTGTTTATGGGAATACTTACGGGAGCTGTTTTGGTAATAGGTTTATCTCTTTTCATAATTCATGATTATGATGCTGAAAGGGCTTTTCGCGATGCATTCTTTAATGTGTCGACCATAATTTCTACTACAGGTTATGCCAATACAGATTATATGTTATGGCAGCCCTTTATTTGGTTTGTACTGTTTTTACTTATGTTTATAGGTGGTTGTGCAGGTTCCACAGCCGGGGGTATTAAGGTTGTACGCTATTTATTATTATTTCGCAATATTCCTGTGCAGTTCCGGAAATTGCTTCATGAAAGGGGGGTTATAGCCGCCAGATTAAATGGTGAAATTGTTAATGAAGAACTGATTTTTAGAACTTTGGCTTTTTTTATTATTTTATTTGTTTATTTGGGTAGTAAGTACATTTTTATTGATGTTTACAGGACTTCCCTTGTTGGAATCAATGGGTGGAGCTGCGGCAAGTATGTCTTGTGTCGGACCAGGTTTGGGTTCTGTAGGGCCGGTTGGTAATTTCTCGGCATTAACTGATTTTGCTAAATGGGTTCTTTCTTTCGATATGCTAGCAGGTCGTTTAGAGATATTTTCATTTCTTATTTTTATTTACTCCTTTCTTCTGGAAAAATAAATAATTAGTATTTTACTAAGTTCTTTATCTTTATTTTTTTAAATTCCATAAGAATGAAGAAATGGACATTTGTT
>JAAUTT010000726.1 GCA_012031335.1 Bacteroidales bacterium
CCAAGAACTTTTATCTAAGTTTGCAGGATGCCAACACTACTGGAGTTGTACCTGATGATGAAAATAGAAGAACTGGTGTACGTTTGAATGTTTCTCAAAACTACAATAAATTTACAGCTACCTTTAATACCAACTACATTTATCAAAAGTATAGTATCTTTGATAACAACGCGATGGGCGATTATTATGCTGCCAATAATGTTGGTTTAAATGGGGGTTTAATGAATTTAATTTTTAGCACTCCTGCTCATGTGCCATTGACTTCTTACGAAGATTTTACTAACAATCAGTTCGCTTCCTATAATAATTATTTTAACCGCTATGGGATTAACCCATACATTGCTTTGGATACATGGAGAAGAAGTGGAAAAGATCAGAATCTTATAAGTAGTCTTGACTTAAATCTTGAAGTTACTGAGTGGTTAGATATAAATTATCGTGCTGCTGTAACATATCAAAGTCTTGTTTCACAAAATAACCAGAAAACGACTAATTGCTAATACTTTTGGAGCTAGTAGAGGTATTGACAATGGACCTCAGGCTGTGAGAAACAGTTCATATGTTTCAAATCGTCTTTCATCAGAGTTTTTTGCTAATTTTCACAAAACCTTTGGTGATTTTAAAGTAAACGTACTTGGAGGTACCTATCTTCGTGAAGTTTCTACCAGAACAACAGGAGTAAATGCAAGTAACCTGGTTATTGATGGGCTGTTCAATGTTTCTGCAAGACCTGGAGAACTTGGTGGATCGTCAACAGAATCCCGTTCAAGATTATTTTCTTACTATGGAAGTGCCAGTTTTGGGTTTAAGAACTTTGTGAATTTAGAAGTTACTGCACGTAACGACCAAACATCGGTGCTTGATCCAAGTAATAATAGTTTCTTTTATCCTGGGGTAAATTTATCATTTGTTCTTACCGATGCTTTACCAGTGTTAAAGTCGGATTACTTTAACTTTATGAAACTTCGTGGTTCATGGAACCAGACTGGTAATGCTGACATCAGTCCTTATTTATTGAGTGCAACATTCTCCCAAGGCGATGGTTTCCCTTTTAATGGACTACCAGGGTATTCGGCTGATAATACTTCTTTTGATCGTTTTCTGGAACCCGAATTTATCGAAAGTATTGAGTTTGGGTTTGAAGCCGGATTTTTTAACAATAGAGTTAACATAGATGCAACTTATTATACTCAGGATAATACAAATCAAATTGTAAGTATTCGGGTTCCTCGTTCTACTGGTTATACCTTTGCTAACGTAAATGCTGCTTCATTCAAAAATTATGGGTGGGAGACTCAGTTAAAATTAACGCCTTCTTGTCAAATTTTGGAGATTTTTGATGTTTAAATTTTCTCATTTAACTATTCTTATAACAATAGTGAAGTACAAAGCATTTATGGTGACCTAAAGGAATTATCCATTGGTGGTTATGTAATGGCTGGAAATATGGCTGTTGTTGGAAGTCCTGCATTTGTTTTCAATGCCACAGATTACAAAAGAGATGATCAAGGAAGAGTAGTTATAGATGCTGAAACTGGTACCCCACTAATTGACGAAATAAACACGAAAATTGGACGTACTCAACCTATTCATATGATTGGTTTAAATCCTTCAATTAACTGGAAGGGGTTATCATTATCCTGTTTATTTGAATATAAAGGGGGCCATAATGTATTTAATTTACTTGGTAATGAAATGGCTTGGACTGGAGTTTCTGATTTTACTGCATCAAACAATCGTGAACGCTTTGTAATTCCAAATTCAGTATATGAAGATCCAAGTAATCCAGGAAGTTATATTCCTAATACTAATATCACGGTAAATGATGCTCAGGATTTCTTCACAAGTGATAATTATCGTGGTGTAGCTACAAACTTTATTACAAGTGCAGCTTCTTGGCGTTTTAGAGAACTCTCTTTAACATACTCATTGCCTGGTTCATTGATTTCGAAACAAAAAATAGTTCAAGAAGTAACAATAGGATTTGTTGGACGTAACTTATTTTATGGTTACCTAAAACAAATGTTTATGCAGATCCTGACTTTAGAGGAAATAATGACTTCTTAACCGGAAACATTTCAGGTATCTCGAATGCTACTGTTAATCCGCCAATCCGCACAATTGGTGGTACTATAAGCGTTAAATTTTAAAATTTTAAAAGAAATAACAATATGAAAAAGCTATTATTCATAATTATAGCATTTGGATTTATACTGGGTAGTTGTAGTGAAGATTTTTTCGACATCAACCAAAGTCCTAATAGTGCTATTGAAGAAAATATGACACCAAGTTTGGTGTTACCCAGATCCCTGCATAGACTAGCTGAAATGTCAGCAACACAATATTCAACCTATAATCGTTGGATGGGTTATTGGACACGGAGTTCTGGTTCGTATGGACCAAATACTGATGAAGAATCGTATCAGATAACTTCATCATTTAATCGTAATTCATGGTTAACCATGTACGATATACTTAAAGACCTTGATGTTATTGAAAAAAATGCTGATATAAGAAAGGAAACAGCATACCAGGCTATAGCCAAGATTTGAAATCAATTGGTTTCATGCAGTTGGTTGACCAATATAATAACGTTCCTTATTCTAAAGCGTTTGACCTGGCTGAAAATATGCTTACTCCATATGATAAGGGGCCGGATATTTATGCAAGTTTAATTACTGAACTTGAAGCAGCTGATGAATTATTGAAAAATGCTAAAGTTTCTGAAAACCTTGATATCAATACAGCTGATATTATGTTTAAAGGAGATCTTGAAATGTGGCGTAAATTGGGCAACACACAACGTCTTCGTATGTTAATGCACCAATCAGAATTACTTGGAAATGCTGGATTGAAAACCGAGATTGATAAGATTGTTGCAAATGGAGGCGGTTTTTTGGAAGCTGGTGAATCTGCTGATGTTCAACCTGGTTATGCAAAGGATGTAGATAAACAGAATCCTTATTGGAATACGTTTAATATTAACGATGCAGGTGGGTTAGATAATTATAATCGCGCTAACAATTACTTCCTTGATTTATTAAGAAGTAATGATGATATTCGCTATACAAGATTCTATTCAAAAGCAGCTACACCAACAAATGGTGAAGAATATGTTGGATTTATTTACGGTTTTGATTATCCGGAAGGAACACCCGAAAATCTGAAAAAATCATCAGCAAACTCTTCAAACGTAGCTGGACCAGGTATTGCAATAGGGCCGGATATGGCACAATGGTTATTTACATCATTTGAAATGTATGTTTTTGCAAGCGGAAGCTATTCAACGTGGGGTTTTGGCTGGAGATGCCAAAGTTATGTACGAAGCTGCTGTAACAGAGTCATTTCTTTGGTTAAATGTTGCAAATGCAGCTAGTGTTGCTCAAGCTTATTTAAACCCAGAAATCAGAACTTTTGCAAAATGGGACGATAACGCCGATAAACTTGCTTTAATTCTGACTCAAAAATATATTGCAATGTTTGGTATCAATGGTTTAGAAACTTGGACTGATTATCGGAGGACTGGAATTCCTGATGTACCCCTTTCAATTTCTCCAAGTCGTGGATCAAATGTTATACCCAAAAGGTTGATTTATCCTCTGGAAGAATATCAATACAATAGTGCCAATGCTGTTAATGAAGGGACAATAGATCCCCAAAGTGCTACTATATTTGGGATAAGAATAATTTA
>JAAUTT010000727.1 GCA_012031335.1 Bacteroidales bacterium
TTGGTAATTAGATTATATTTGAAGCCTCAAAATTAAATATTTCCTTGTTTATGCAAGTATTTTTTTGATTTTTTAGTAAAAAAATTTAACAAAAATTTGTAAATATTTAGATTATGGCTATATTTGCCCCACGATTTGCCTCAATAGCTCAGCTGGTAGAGCAACTGACTTGTAATCAGTAGGTCGCTGGTTCGATCCCGGCTTGGGGCTCTGGGTCATTAAACACTTACAAACAAAGTTTTGTGAGTGTTTTTTGTTTATTATTTTATTAAGTATTTGCCATAACTAATGTAAGTTATGGGTTCAATTAATTATTAAAAGATAGCTATGTGAAAAGGTATAAAGTAATTGAAAAATGGCTATAGTTGAATTGCACTTTTCAATGATGTACCTTTATGAGTCGATTAGCTCTATACTTCTCAAAATTAGTAAAAATTCTCGTATCTGTGCCTGAAAAACAATGCTTGATTTTCAAAAACATCAAATAGAAAAAGATAAATGAGCAAAAAGAGCAATGAACAGAAGCGAAATAATGAATATTCTTGTTTTTTTATTTATCAAGTATCAATTTTTCGCAATTTTTAAACCTACTATCAAGTAGCCATCAAAGGCTTTTTTAGCACAGATTTCTGTAAACTTTATACCTACTAACCAGAAAGAGAAATTGAATTTATTCAAGATGTGGCTGCATCACTCACGATGTTTTAATATTTTATAAAATCAGATAGTTAATTACCCTTAGCTCATAGAATTGTTGAGGAAGCGAAACAGATACATCGCAGAGAAATAACTGATTACCAAAAGTTTTTTATCAGAAAAAATGTCTTTGACCAGCGGTACAATTTCGTACTCGTAAGCAAATTTAGACCACTTGAAACGCCCCACAAATTCGGCAACTTTGGCTTTTTTGGTGTCTTGCAAAATAATTTTGGGTTGCCAAAAACCAAAAATGGTTTTAGGCAGCTGAAATGATTCACCACCAATGGTTACCTGTTTTTCCTGCATCGCTTCGAGCAGTGCACTTTGTACTTTGGCAGGTGAACGGTTTACTTCATCGGCCAGGATGAAATTTGCAAAAATCGGCCCCTGCTTTACAATGAATTCTTCTTTTTTTTGTGAATATATCATTGTTCCAATCAGGTCGGCGGGTAATAAATCGGGAGTGAACTGAATTCGGCTAAAACGGGCATTGATTGTTCTTGCAAGAGTATTAATGGCAAGTGTTTTGGCCAGTCCCGGAACACCTTCAAGCAGCAAGTGACCGTCAGACAATAACCCAATTAACAAACAATCAATTAAATGCCTCTGACCAACGATAACCTTTTTCATTTCCAGGGTTAACAAATCGACAAATGAACTTTCGCTTTGGATTTTTTCGTTTAATTCCCTGATATTTATTGCAACATCACTCATATTTAAACCTGAATTTTAAACTATTTTTTTTTAAAGGCCGAAGGTAACAATTTTTATTCCATGTAATTCCCCCAAAGATTTTGCCAATAAATTATTTTATTGATTTTATGAAGTTTAAGCTCTGTTAAAAAATGTTAATGTTCAAGTAGTTATATTTTTTTGGTTCACAGATTCGGATGGGATAATTTATTACCTGGTTTTGGGTAATTCCATTTCAATGTTTTTTAGTTGCCGATTATACAAACTTTTTCTAAATAATTGTATGATTTTCCTGAAATAGTTTGCAAATTTGGATAAGGGATCAAAGGTAAGCTTTATAGAATGGAACAAAGCAGCAGGTATTTTCTATATCTTTCATTTAAAGGTACTCATTACCATGGATGGCAAATTCAGCCGAATGCTCTTTCTGTTCAGCAAATAATCAATGAAGCTTTAACAGTTATTCTGCATGAAAATATTTTAACTACAGGTGCGGGCAGAACCGATACAGGAGTACATGCACGTAATTATTTTGCTCATTTTGACAGCTTGAATAATGAAATTGTTTCAAATAAGAAGATGATTTTAAGAGGTTTAAATGCAATCTTACCTGATGATATTGCTGTTTACGATATTTTTTCAGTTGAAAAGGAAGCTCATGCCCGGTATAGTGCAACCAAAAGAACCTACAGATATACCATATTAAAAAGAAAAAATCCGTTTTTGACGATTTTGGCTGGTTTTATCCGATTCAGCTTGACCTGAAAAAAATGGATAAAGCCTGTAAAATTTTATTTAAATACACTGATTTCACAAGTTTCAGTAAATTGCAAACTGATACCTTGACGAACGAATGTAAGATATTTGAAGCGTTCTGGACAGACTATGAAGATAAGCTGGAGTTTATCATCTCTGCTGACCGGTTCCTGAGAAATATGGTAAGGGCAATTGTTGGCACTTTGGTAGATGTTGGAAGAAACAAAACCAGTTTGAAAGCATTTGAAGAAATTATTGTAAGGAAGAATCGAAGCGAAGCTGGCATGTCTGTGCCTGCTAAAGGATTAGAATTGATTAATATTGAGTATCCCATCAATACCTTTGCGCCATTAACTGGTCAAAAATGATAGTTTGTCAATTCATGTTAAACAAAATTGAAAATAACACGTATAAGGATAGTGATAAACATAAAGCTAACATAATCAAGGATATGAAGAGATTAATTATTCTGTTGAGTTTAGGCATTTTAACCTATCAGATTTCGAGTGCTCAAACTGGCATTGCAAAAGCCCAGGCCATGTTTATTTACAATTTTTCAAGATTGATTGAATGGCCGGAAAATTACAAAACAGGTACGTTTGTTATAGGTGTTATTGGAAGTCCTGAACTGGCAGCCGAACTTACATCTTATACAACAGGTAAAAAAGTAGGATTGCAGGATATTGTTATAAAGCAATATAAAGATCATTTTGAAATTGATCGCTGTCAAATTTTATTCATTTCATTTGCTAAGTCCAAAAGTCTTTCCGATGCAGCAGCTTTTTTACAAAACAAAAGCACTTTGCTAATTAGTGAAAAAACTGGTTCCATTGAAGCCGGATCGGCTATTAATTTCTCGATTGTAGGAGATAAACTCAAATTTGAAATAAGTCCGGCCAACGCGAATAAATACGGAATAAAAATGTCGTCGAAATTGAATGAGATGGCTGTAAAAGTATATTAAAATCCCGGAGGTATCTATTACCTCCTTTTTTTCATTCATTCCAAATCTCCCAGGCCTTTTCTGCTTGCAAATGAAGCATCTTCAATCCATTTAAAACGGTTGCACCATTTCCTCTTCCTTTTTCAAGAAATTGGGTAACTTCCGGATTATAAACCAAATCGTATAAAATGTGGTTCTTTTCAATGTATTCATAAGGTATTTCAGGAAATGCAGAGGTGTTGGGATACATTCCTAAAGGACTGGTATTCACAATAATTAGGTAATGTTGTATGATAGACCTGGTTAAATCCTCATACCTGATATGTTCTTTATTTTTCGGAGTACGCGAAACAAAAAGGCAATCGATGCCTAATTCTTTAAAAACATAAGCTACAGCCTTTGATGCTCCTCCCGTTCCAAGAATCAATGCACTGTGATGCTCTTCTTTAAGAAAAGGAAGTAAAGAATGATGGAATCCATAAGCATCGGTGTTATAACCCTTCAATCTGAATCCATTCTCCCTGAAAATCTTTATTGTATTTACAGCTCCAATATTCTTTGCAGCTTCATCCATTTCATCCAAAAAA
>JAAUTT010000728.1 GCA_012031335.1 Bacteroidales bacterium
ACTATTATCGATGGGTTCAAATCCCACCTTTTCCATTTTAAATATATAATGTATCTATTAATAATTTTTTTATCAATTACTGGTTTTTGAACAAAATAAAACCAACCAATAAAAACAAGAGTTGATAAAACTGCTGCAATTATATAATTCTTTTGACTTTCTTTATCGTGTTTATGCATTACTTAAAATAAATTGTTTAATTAAAAATTATGAAATAAGAGGTTAAATATACCAAAAATAATTATAAATACTATATCAAATAAATATATTTAATGTTTCAAAAAAATATTCCAAAACAAATTATAATTATAAATGAATAATAAATTGCATTTTGTTTCAATAGGTTTGTCCGGTACATCAACAGGTACTGCTTCAAGACAAAAACTTCAGTTGATGGCAAGGGCTATTATTGAAGGTGGAGATAAATTTTCTATTATTAGTCACTCCTTTGTAAAAAAATCATTACCACTAAATGAAAGCTACAAACATATATTGCATGGTATTAATTATGTAAATACTTCTCCCTTCATATATTCACCATCTTCAATAATTAAAAAAGTTTATGGTAAAACTTTAGGGTTTTTTAAAGAATTATTACTTGTAATCTCATTAAATCGTAAAAATAATCTTGATGGTATATTTATATATACAATGAGTTTTTCTTATTTATCTTTTTGGGGAATTATTTGCAAAATTATTAAAATCCCAGTTTCCCTCATATATTTTGAACTTAGATCAAGTGTACCTAGTAGGAAAGGATTTTTTATTAGATTAAACGATTACCTTTTGATAATTATTCTTTTAAATATTGTAATGGAGTAATAACAATTAGTGAAGTCCTAATAAGCCATATTAAAAATAAGGCTCCTAACATGAGGTTTATAAAAATTCCTCCATTGGTTGATTTTAATGAATTTAAAGTTTCAAAAGAAGAATCCAAATCAAATTATTTTCTTTTTTGTGGAAGTATAGAATACCGTGAAATAGTGGATTTTATTATTGATAGTTATTTAAAAATAGAAATTCCACATAATTATAAGCTTAATTTAGTTTTAAGTGGGCCAGAAATTGAATTTAATAAGCTTAAAAAAAATTATTTTGCGGTTAAATTTATCTGATAGAATTGAAATTTTTTTCTGGACTAACCTTTCAAGAATTGGTAAACAAATATAGAAACGCCTGTGCTTTGTTAATTCCTTTAAGAGATACACTTCAAGATAATGCAAGGTTCCCCCAAAAGATAGCTGAATATTGTGCAGCAAAAAGACCAATAATATCAACAAGAATTGGTGAAGTTGCTTACTATTTTGATGATAATTCTGCGATTTTAGCTGAGCGGTATAATATTAACGATTTTTCAGAAAAGCTTGTCTATGTGATACAAAATCCTGAAAAATGTGAGCAAATTGCGATAAATAGCTACGAAATTGGAAAAAAGTATTTTGACTATAAATCATATGCCTTGCCTTTAAAGGAATTTATGTTCCACCAAATAATATACTAGTAATTCTTCTTTTAAACATAAACAATAATGTGCGGTATTACAGGATTAATCCATTTTGAAAAGGACAAACCTATCAGTAAACAGCTTCTGAAAAAAATGACAGACACCATTCATTACAGGGGACCAGATGATGAAGGTTTTTATTTTAAGGAAAATATTGGTCTTGGATTCAGACGTTTAAGCATTATTGACCTCAGTACTGGTCATCAACCTTTATCAAATGAGGATGGAAGTATTTGGATTGTATTCAACGGTGAAATCTATAATTTTCTTGAGCTTCGTGATAATCTTATTAAACAAGGGCATAGATTTAATACAAGAACTGATACAGAAGTTATTGTTCATCTTTATGAACAACATGGAAAAGATTGTCTTCAATATCTCAGGGGAATGTTTGCGTTTGCAATTTATGACGAACGCAGAAAAAAACTTTTCTGCGCACGGGACCGATTTGGGAAAAAGCCTTTTTTTTATTATATCGACAAGAATAAATTTATCTTTGGATCAGAGATAAATGCTGTACTTTGTGATAATCAAATTGATAAAGCGATTAATTTAGAAGCATTAGATGATTACTTTGCTTACGGTTATATTCTGGGTACAAAATCAATCTATCAATCAATACATAAATTACAGCCTTCATTTTATCTTGAGATTGATTTAACTAAAAGTGATAATATACTAATTGAGAGATATTGGAATTTTGAATTTAAGCCAGATTATTCCAGATCTGAAAAACAGTGGGAAGAGGAGATAATTTCACTTCTTTCGGAATCAGTTAAAATGAGAATGATTAGTGATGTCCCACTTGGAGCGTTTCTTAGTGGGGGTATCGATTCAAGTTCTATAGTAGCATTAATGGCGAAAAACTCCACTGAGCGAATCAAGACTTTTTCCATAGGATTTAAAGAAAATGAATACAACGAATTGGAATTTGCCCGGGAAGTATCAAGAAAATACAATACAGAGCATTATGAGCAAATAATAGAACCAGATTCGATTGAAATATTGCCGTTGTTAGTAAATGCATATAGCGAGCCTTTTGCTGATTCCTCCGCCATTCCTACATATTATGTTTCAAAATTTGCCAGACAATTTGTTACCGTAGTGTTATCAGGTGATGGAGGGGACGAATTTTTTGCAGGTTACAGTATCTACAAAAAACTTAATGCGATAAGGAATATGCAATTCTTTCCTGATTCAATTAACAATCTTCTTTTCGGTTCATTATATAAACTGGCTCCTGATTTAAACAGCTTTAAAAAGGCTCTTTTTTATTTATCAAAACCCAAAGATAAATTGGGAGCATATTATGCTATATGGAATAATTTTGAAAGAAAAGCAATTTTTAAACCTGAGTTATGGCAATCACTTTCAAACTGCAAAGCCGAGTATTTTAAAGAAGAAATATTAAATGGGTCTAAATCTGTGAACTTTATTTCAAAACTTCAGGAATTGGATATCCTCACATATATGACGGATGATATTCTGGTTAAAGTAGATCGTGCGAGCATGATAAACTCACTTGAGGTTCGAGTACCCATGTTGGATCACAAATTTGCTGAAATGACCTTTCAAATTCCTGAAAAATACAAGTTTAATGAAAATGGGCAAAAATATATTTTAAAAATGCCATGAATTCATTATTGCCTGAAAGTGTTTTACAGCATAAGAAACAAGGTTTTGGAGTTCCACTAAAGTATTGGTTTAGAAATGATTTGAATGTTTTTATCCATGATAAGTTGTTAAATAATAATAGTAAAATCTCAAACTACCTTGATAAAAAACGAATTTCTGAAATTATTATGAAGAGCAGTTCAGGTGGAAGAAGCCAGGGCCATCAAATCTGGTCTTTACTTTTTCTTGAAAGTTGGCTTGATAATTCAGCTAAATCAGTCAGATAGACTTATATCAAAATAATACAGTAATGAAGATCTTAATGATAATTGATGGCTTAAAAAGCGGAGGTGTTGAAAGAAGAATGTTAAGCCTTGTAAAAAAGATAGAGGAAAAAGATACTTTTCAGATTGAAATAATAGTGTTGTCAACTGAAATCCACTATGCTAACGATCTAAATACACTTCATTCTAAAATTCATATTATTGAACGTAAACCAAAAAAGGATCCCAGGGTTTTCCTTAAAATTATTAAGATTTGTAGGAATTTTAAGCCC
>JAAUTT010000729.1 GCA_012031335.1 Bacteroidales bacterium
TAAACATAAGCCATAACCAAAATTCCGGTGAACACACCAATTTTTTGGTATACGATCCTTATACTCTTTTATTTCAGGGCGAACCTCGTCAACCTGTTTAGCAATAACCCAAATGGGCTTGGAATTATTGCCGGCTTTCATGAAATAATCATTAAGCTACAAAATGAATAATGTTGCAAACGCTATGACAGTTCTCATTCTTTTAAAAAGTTTTACAACACTTTCGTTTGCTCAAAACAATGGGGTATTTGGATATGTTGTTGACAAGAAAAACGGAGAAAGGTTAATCGGGGCAAACATTTATTTCCCTGACCACGACAGAGGGACACCACGAATAATTATGGGTATTTTTTATTTCAATAAGTGACTGTCCCGATTCTATGGCTGCAGAAATAAGTTTTGTTGGTTATAGCACTCAAAAATTAGAAATTGTTTGCAACAACCCTCAAATAATAAAACTTGAAGAATGTGCAACAATTGAAGAAGTCACCATAAAAGCTGAATATCAAGACACAAAAATAAGTTATACAAGAATTGATCCGGGCGAAGTAAAAGCAATCCCGTCATTAACAGGGGAAAAAGACATGCTAAAAGCATTACAGCTTACACCTGGTGTTAATTCCGGAAAAGAGGGCTCAAGTGGTCTATTGGTAAGAGGGGGAGGTACTGAGCATAACCTATATCTGGTAGATGGTGTCCCATTATACCAGGTGTATCATATTGGCGGGTTTTTATCTACATTTGATGCAGATGCCGTTAAAGATGTTGTTCTTTACAAGGGGGGGATTTTCTGCTAAATATGGAGGGAAAATATCCTCAGTACTTGATGTTAGCCTAAAAGACGGAAGTTTAATAGAAAACAGTACCAACCTGTCTATTGGTACGTTTTCTACAAAAATTACCCACGAACATGTATTGAAAAAAGACACTTCTTCGCTCTTTGTGTCTCTAAGACGATGTAATATAGATTTGTTTGCAAGGCTTTTATCGTTAATTGAGACAAATGGTGAATCAATGGCAGGGTATACATTTTACGATGCAATTGCAAAGTACAACTACACTTTCTCACCTAAAGACAGGTTGTATTTTAGTTTTTATGGTAGTACTGATAAAATATTCTTAAACTTATTTGATGCTAACAACACCACAGAACTTAAGTATAAATATTTAAATCGCTTACAATGGGCAATCTCTTGTATCAGTTGAGGTGGAACCATCTTATTGCTTCTTCAGTTTTCTCAAACTTCTCAGTTTCATTCACTAATTTCACCCATAAATCGTTTTACAGCCTTAAACAAATTGATCGTGGGTCAAAAAAAAGAGTTGTCTAAAGAATATTGGGACTATCGCTACAAAATATACGATGTTATTTTAAAAGCAGATTTCGATCATTATTTTAATTACAATCATTTTCAATATGGATTACATTTTATAAATCATTTCAATAGCCAAAAAGTGGATATTGCTAATGAAAACAATATAAATAATGATGGGAAAGCTAGTGGTTTTTACGAAATGATTGCATATTTTGAAGATGAGATTTCATTTTCAAAAAAGATAAAGACAACGTTAGGCATACATTTTAATACATCTTTTGTGAAGATAAAAAATCGTATTGCCACAACCAAGACTGGCGGCAATATATAATGCTTCCAACAAAGATGTGTTTAAGTTGTCTTATTCAATTATGGCACAAACCTGGCACATGCTACCAGGCAATAGTTCTGGCGTGCCGCTTGAGCTATGGTTTCCGTCAACAAGGGTAGTCCTTCCTCAAAAATCTGAACAAATTGATGCAGTGTATGACCTTTCAATATCATCAAAATATAACGTTTCCATGTCTTCGGGTGTGTTTTATCGGAAAATGAAAAACCTCACAGAACTAAAAGAAGGAGAATCGGTACACCTAAACCCGATAAATTGGGAGAGAGTAGTGGAAGTTGGCGGATCCGGCAAGAGCTATGGGGTTGAGTTTTTACTTAAAAAGCAAAAACAAAAACTGAGTGGCTGGTTAAGCTATTCAATCTCAAGAAACCTTAGGAAATTTACCAACATAGATAAAGGGCAGTATTTCCCTTTTCGCTATGAAAGAATTCATAACCTCTCAATGTTCATGAATTATAAACTTACAGAAAACTCAGATATCTCTTTTGTTTGGGTGTTTGGTACCGGGAACCCTATAACGTTCCCAAACAAATACTACTATATATATTTACCCGGACTAAACAATGAAGATATTAAATATATTGCTCATGCGTATCCTTCTAAAAACTCCTTTAGGATGCCTTCGTATCACAGGCTTGATGTGGCCTATAATATACGTAAGACCTATAGAAAAGGGTTTGCAACATGGAGTTTTGGTATTTATAACGCATACAACCATCATAATACCTATTTTATGTATTATAATTTTAGCGGGGATGATGTTAAACTTTATTCTATTTCCTTATTTCCAATTATACCGTCTTTACAGTTTAGTTATTCTTTTTAAACTAAAAATACGATAAGTCTTAGCCGTTTGCGACACACCTTGCAAGCCCCGCAAGGCCGGCCCACGGCCAAGGCTTGCAAGAAGTGCCGCAAATGCCCGCCCGGTACCCGCCTTTAGGGGCGGGTTAAGGTTTGCCCACCCAGGCAAAATAAACGTGCTCCGTAGTATTCCGGTTTTAGGTTTGGGTAAGCAGGTAACGTTTGGTCATCGGCACTTTGACAGGGCAGGAAGCACTCAAAAAGATCGCCCAAGTGCTAACATGCGGTCATAAGTAAAACGGGTTTGGGTAAGTTTTCTATCTTTGTGCCAAAAACAAACGGTTCGGCAGACTGATAAAGTTCGGTTCTAAAATCCCGTTCTACTCATACCGCCAACCGTTAGGTGTAAGGGGCTTGGCAGTGAGGCTCGTCGATGTATAGGAGTTTTCTATTAATGGTTCCTGCTAAACTGATTGAGCTATTAAAAAAAGTTGCTTGCCAAACTGATTTCGATGTAACACATTGATAACAAAATAACTAACTTAAAAGTTAAATCAATTATTGCAATTTCATGAATGATCGGATCAATAAAGAAAAATAAACTGATATTCATTAATTTAATTGTTTTTTTGTGATAGTTGATAGATACATTCTTAACATGAGTGAGGATTTATAACAAAACAAACCCAAACTTTCGTAACAAACTGATTATTAGGTTAAATACTTAGCGGTTGATAGATTGATTACATTTAAACAAACAAAAAAGGTTAGTTGATAAATAACGGTTATAACCAATGGATATTAAACAACTTAAACATATCGTTAATTAAATACAGTTCAAATGCTAACTGATAAAAAACGTTTTCAAATTGGCTCTGGGGGGTGTTGGAGAATTTTTCGTTCAACATTAACCCGACTGATTTTAAAGTTGACTGATTGGACTGGTCAGTTTTTCGGTGCGTTGATTAAAACACCAACAACCCGATTGATTGGTAAATAAACTCAAGATTTTGGGTAAACTGACCACTCCGCACAGTCATTTTAGGATTTGTCAACTTGACACAGAGGGAACAAAATTCCCCCAACACCTAACACGCGGTCATACGCAATACGGGTTTTTGTGGTAACTTAGTGGGCAGTAAAAAATAGCATACGGCCCGGTAGGCCGATAAAGTACGGTTTCAAATTCCCGTACTGCGCATAC
>JAAUTT010000013.1 GCA_012031335.1 Bacteroidales bacterium
AATTGTCGGCCACCTCACAAATAAAAATCGGAAGAGATATGCACCAGATTAGGTTTATGTCCGGCTGCTTCGGCAACAGTTTCGTATATCTGATTCCAAGTCAGTATTTCGTCGGATGTGATATGAAAAGCATGTCCGATAGCTTGTTGATTTGCCAAAAGCCCTATAAATCCTGAAGCAAAATCGTCCGAGTGGGTTATGGTCCAAAGAGAAGTTCCATCGCCATGCACGATTATAGGTTTACCATTCTTATCCGGTCAATAATTGTATAATCATTCCAACCTCCTATTGCCACAGGTATAACAAATTCGTAGGTATGCGACGGACGTATTATGGTAACCGGGAATTGATGTTCCCTGTATAGCCAGTTCAGCTTATCCTCCGCTGCTATCTTATCCTGCGAATAATTCCAAAAAGGATTATGCAAAGGGGTAGACTCGGTTATCACAGGAAATGAAGGCGGCTTCTGATATGCAGAGGCTGAACTGATAAAAATATATTGACTGGTTTTCCCGTTGAAAAGCTCAAAATCGTGTTCAATATCCTGTGAATTAAAAGCTATAAAATTAACAACTACATCAAAATACTGATTTCCTAAAACCGATTTTACCTGAACTTTATCCCTGATATCAGCTATTAAGGTTTTTACGCCTTGTAAGGGAATAAAGCCGGCATTTCCCCTGTTCAAATGAAAAACTTCCCATCCCTCGGCTATAGCTCTTCGCGTACAAGCAGTGGATATATTACCTGTTCCTCCGATAAAAAGTGCCTTCATTTTATATTTAAATTTTTCATAATGGATTTCAGGTCGTATTTCATAATCAATTCACCGAGCTTAATCAAACTTTTTACAGTAGATGTTTAGTGTTTATTAATTTCACCACATTATCAAAATGAAATAGACATGTTTTTATTCAACAACCGCAAACCTAAGGTAATAATTCCTCATTTTCCAATTTCTGAAACGAAAATTGTAAAATTAGCTTTAGTATCCTTAATGTTTTTTTTATGTCTGAATTTATCAGGACAAAGTTACCAGTCAATTCAAGTTTCAGGATTCAACATTGATCTTATAGCAGAAGGATCGGGAATTCCAGACAGGGCCGCTGCAACAACAGGAACAACCTTTGATCTTTCAGGTGCGGGGAAAGAACATGTATTTTATTCAAAAGACTTCAGAGGAAATGCCAATGAAAGTATAGCACCACCTTTAGGACTTGACCCCGGAAGAAATTACGCCAGCAGTGCAACACCTTCAATTGTATATCAGTTGGCAGAATACGCCGGCAATAATGCTCTTTTTCTTACATCGGGAACAGGGAAATTAACACTCTCTACTCCAGCGATCTTCGAAAAACTTTCATTTTTGGCAACATCCATTACTACACAAAACATTACAGTTAAGGTTAGCTTTACCGACAGGACTTTTACAAATTATCCATCCATTTCATTCCCCGACTGGTTAACTGAAACGGGTTATGCTGTTAAGGGCGTAGGACTTGTAAACCGAAATGCCGATGGAGCAATATTAGCTGACGCATTTTCGGGAGATGCAAACAAACCAAACTTTTTCGATTGCATAGTAACACTAAGTGCTACAGATAAATTAAAACTTATAAAGGATGTGGAGTTCTCAGGAATGACTTCGAGCATGGCAGTTTTTGCGGTATGCGGTGTTACCCCAGCAGGCAGTTTAGCTGCTCCTGTAGCTAAAAATGCCACGCTTGCTACCTCAACAGGTTTCACAGCAAACTGGGACATAGTAGCGGGAGCAACCAAATTACAGGATTGACATTTCTAAAAATGAAAATTTTTCCGACTTTGCTTCGGCCTACCAAAATGCAGATGCCGGAACAGGTGTTACCTTGGCCGTTTTGGGCCTGGAGAGCAATACAACATACTATTACCGATTGCGTGCAGAAAATGCAAGCGGTCAGTCTTTGTCGTCGAATATAATTTCAACAACTACTCTTGTCCCCATACCAGGTGCTCCTGTAGCACAACCCGCAACAAATATTACGTCAACCAGCTTCAAAGCCAACTGGGATGCTTTGGTTGGGGCAACAAATTACAGATTAGATGTTTCTCTTACCAATGATTTCTTAACAAGGATAACCGGATTGGATGATTTGAGTGTAACAGGAACCTCTTTTAATATTACAGGTTTAACTGGAGGAACAACTTATTATTACCGTGTGCGAGGAGAAAACATTGCAGGTGAAGGAGAAAACTCCCCAATTATTTCAACCCTGACCATTCCAAAGGCTCCGGTATTATCTGCTACCACCGGCGTTACAGCTACCGGTTTTACTGCAAACTGGGCAGCTTCAACCGGTGCTACCAAGTATTTCTTCGATCTGTCTACTTTAGCTAATTTTACCACATTTGTTGGCTTACACGAGAATGAGGATATAGGTAATGTGACAACCCTAGCTGTTTCAGGGCTTTCACCAGGAAATACATATTATTACCGGATAAGAGCCGTAAATGCATCAGGTATAAGTGAAAATTCCGAAATCAAGACATTATCGACCATTGCAGGAGCACCGGTAGCAAATGCAGCAACTTTAATTACAGCTACTTCATTCCAGGCAAACTGGACAACCGTAACCGGTGCCATAAAATACAGGCTTGATGTCGCTCTGGATGCAAATTTCACATCCATGGTACCAGGTTATAACAATCTCGATGCTGGTTTGGTATTAACCTATAATATATCAGGGCTACAGGGAGGTACCACTTATTATTACCGGTTAAGAGCCGAAAATGGATCAGGGGCAGGACCAAGTTCTTCTTCGATTACCGTTTTAACGCTACCAGCAGCCCCGGTGGCAGCATTAGCAACCCTGGCCAAGAGTAGTAGTTTCCAGGCAAACTGGGCCGCTTCCACAGGTGCCACAAAATACCGGATAGATGTTTCAACAACAAACACCTTTAGCCCATTGATCACAGGATTCAGCAACCTCGATGTAGGAAATGTAACCACCATTTCAGTAACAGGTTTAACATACAGTACAACCTATTACTATAGAGTAAGAGCAGAAAATACCCAAGGAGTGAGTTTGAACTCAAACATCATTACCATAGCAACAACTCTTCCGGAGCCAGTAAGTCTCGAAACAGTCGGATTAAATGCAATTACATCACAAATAACAAATACATCCCCACAAATACAGTACAGCCTTGATTCAACCAGCACACATAACGGAACCTGGGTTGATTGTCAATTAACCAATACCACTGTCGATTTCGCAAACGGAGGGATTGATGTATGGGTACGTCAGAAAAATTTAATTTCAAATAAACGAAAAGCAGGCACACTTGCAACTAAAGTAAACTTGATAAGCGGGGTAACATACAATCTTGTAAACCGGACAGTAAGCGGGTTAAACAACCAGGAGCAATATCGCATGAACGGAGGTGCCTGGTCGACAGTGGTAACCAATGTTACTTTTGAAGCAGGCAAATTTGAAGTTCAGATTCCTGCAACCATTACTACACTAGCATCCACCATTCAGGAAATAGGAACTATAACTGTTTCGGAAATTGCATTTGCCAACATCCAGCGATATACTCAGCTAAATGATGCAAGTGAACTTACACCCGAAATGTTAACAGAAGCAGGAGTAACCGATGTAATTCCAGAAAATATTACGGGATATCAAAATGAAATTGAAGCCGCCAATTCCATAACCACTCTAAGCCAGGTACAAAATCTTGTTAACCGGTCGAATGCATTTTATACTATTAATTATATCGTACAGTCGAGGAACAGCTCTTCTCTTACAACCGATATGATGACCACAGCTGGTGTTACTGGAGCAAATAATGATTATCTGGAAGCATATAAGGAAGCGATTATTTACTCCGACCCTTTTTCTGATATTGCAACTTTACAGGAATTTGTGGATCTGGTTAACGTAATGATGGATATATCGTTAATGGCAACCAATAACGACGCATCGTCCTTAACCATCGATATGATTATTAAGACCGGAGTTACAGATGCTAATCCGACATATCTGGAAGCTTACAAAGTGGCAATTGAAGCCGAAAACAGCATATCAGATAAAAATCACCTTCAAAATGTAACAAATAAGGTAAATCTACAGCAATCCATCTTCAAAATGGCTGAAACAAACAATGCTGCAACTTTAACAATTAACCAACTGGAGAATGCCGGTATAATTGATGCATACGATGTAAATCTCTGGGCTTACAAAAATATGATTATTGAAAAAGATCAGATAAATAACCTAGATGAACTGCAGGAAATTGTAAACAAAACGAATGCACAGCAATATCTGATCACCAAAACTGTTTTGAACAACCCCAGCGACTTCAAGTTAACACTTCTCAATACAGCCGGAATTACCGGAGGAATAGAAGCAAATATTCCGGAATACATTGATGCCTTGGACAATTCACCTGCATTAGCTACTATTACTGAATTTCAGTTAATGATAAATAAGGTTAACAAGCAACAGGCAATTTTTGCTATGGCTCAAGCCAATGATGCAACTGCACTAACAACCCAAATGATGGTTGATGCCGGACTTATCAATATTATTGACAATTATTTGGCCGATTACAAAACCATAATTGTTGGTGCCGATATTATTCAAAACCTTGCAGAATTGCAGGAATTAATTGAAGTTGTAAATACCAGGCATAAAATTTACAAAATGGCAATAAGTAATGATGCTTCGGAGCTCACAATTGCAATGCTTCAGCAAGCCGGAATCGAACAAACAGAGACAATTAATCTGAATGCATATAAAACAGCCATAGTTGCCGACAGTGAAATTATTTCACTTATAGAACTGCAGGAAATTATTATCCGGACAAATGCACAGCAACTCATATTTACAAAAACAATTCTGCAGTCAACAAATCTGTTTACAACAAGCTTACTTTTAACCGTCGGTGTAACTAATGCAAGCGAAAATTACCTGGTATCCTACCTGGAAGGCATTGATGCTGCAATCTCAATTGAGACCCTGGCTGATTTACAAACGATTATTAATCAGGTGAATGCTCAGAAGGTTATTTTCGCGATGGCTGTAAACAATTACGCCAACGATTTAACCGCATACATGATAACAACAGCTGGAATCACTGGTGTTAATGCCAATTATCTGACCGATTATAAAAAGATTATTGTCGATGCAGAAGTTATACAGAATAAGGACGAGTTACAGGCTCTGATTAACAAGATTAACCTCAGGCATAATATTTTGAAAATGGCCGAAACCAATGATGCTTCTTCCGTTACTATGGATTTACTCGCAGAAGCTGGACTAATTGAGATTTATGATGTAAATCTGGAAGCATATAAAAAGGCCATTGTAGCGGAGGAATCTATTCCGGATATGGAGAAACTTCAGCAAATAATTATCCGTACCAATTCACAGGAATTTATCTTCACCAAAACAGTTTTACAAAATACTGCAGCTTTTACTGTATCATTACTGGAAACTGCAGGTACGGTAAGGGTTAAAGCTGAAAACTTATCGTTATATTTATTAATGCTCGAAACAGGTGAAGCTCTGAACAACCTGGCTGAATTTCAGGCATTGGTTGATATGGTGAATTCCCAGCAACTTATCTTCAACATGCCAATAACCAAGGATACCAGTAAGCTTACGGTTGAATTACTCACTACAGGTGGTATAACTGACGCCCGCACAGACAAACTCCAATATTATAAGGAAGCATTGGCAGACTCCACCACTGTGTTGGATATTGATAAGGTGCAGGTTATGGTAAATTATATAAACAAAGGGTTAAAAATCCAAGTTATGACTCATGCTGATTTTAAGGTTTATCCCGTTCCAACCCGGAATTACCTTACGATTGAATCGCTTAAACCATTTAATTACAAACTTATAAACAGCGAGGGAAGAATAATTTCAGCTTCATCCGAAAAAACAGAATATTATAAGCTTGATCTTTCGAAAATAAGCCTGGAGTTTATTTGCTAGTTGTGAATCAGGATGGAAAACTATATCAGAAAAAGATTCTAAAGAACTAAAATTCAAAGTGAACTAAATACGGTTAAACTTCAATTTATAATAAGATCGGCCACTTAAACTTTTTAAAAGTTTTGGTGGCGATCTTTTTTCATGATCTTAAAAACATCCCTAAATTAACTGAGCAATGGACATAAGCAATTCCTCTTTGCGAAAAGGTTTTTGTATGAACATATTACAACCTGTTTGCAACGCTTTTTCTTTTTCTCCTGCAAATGCATAAGCTGTAACAGCTATTATAGGAATTTGCTTATTAATTTTTCGTATTTCTGTGGTTGTATCATAACCATTCAGTACAGGCATTTTAATATCCATAAGAATAATATCGGGCAAAGAACCCTGAGAAAGATATTCAAAGGACCTCCCTCCCATTTACGGCTTTTATAATATTTGCACCGGTAGGCACAAGCAATTCCCTTATATAGAGAAAATTTACCAATTCATCTTCAGCAACTAAAATCGATTTACCTATCCATTGAAACGGACTTCTAGAATTTCCAAGTCCTTCATTCAAATCAGACTGTTTTTGGGAATTTCCTTGAATGGCCAGGTAAAGATAAATGTACTTCCTACGAATGGCTCTGAGAACACGGCAATTTTACCTCCGATAAGTTCTATATAGGCCTTACAAATAGCGAGTCCCAGACCTGTTCCTCCCTGAATGGTACCCTCTTTCCCTTCAATTTGTCTGAAACGGTCGAAAATGAGAGAAAGGTTTTCCTTGGAAATACCACAACCAGAGTCCCGAACTTCAAATTGAAAAAAATTATCCTGAATAGAAGCCGAAATTTTTATAAAACCTTTTTCGGTAAATTTTATAGCATTATTAATGAGGTTAGTCAATATCTGAAGTAGCTTTACTTTATCGGTAAGAAACTCCTGATGGTCTTCAGGAAAGTCATTGTGTATTATAAGCTCAACTCCCTTTTTGTCGGTAATTGGCTTAAAAAAAGCGTAAATTTCCTGCAGAAGATCGATGGCAACAACTTTTTTCTTCGGAGAATTTAATTTGACCTGTTTCAATTTTCGAAATATCAATAATATCATTAATAATACTCAGAAGTTGAAGCCCGGAATTTTTAATGACCTGTAGAAACTGTTGTCTTTTTTCCTCATCGAGACTACTGTCTTCCAAAAGATCGGCAAACCCGATAATACCATTCATCGGGGTGCGAATCTCATGACTCATATTGGCCAGGAATGCAGATTTTAGACGGTCGCTTTCTTCGGCTTTCTCTTTTGCAATCGTAAGCTGATCCATCAACTTACGATATTCCTGATTCTGAAATTCAATTTCCTTATTCTTACCCAGTATTTCCTTTTGATATTTTTTAATATCAGTAATATCGGTAGTAACGGTAAGAATAAACTTACTATTATTCCTGTTAATAATGCGCGAATAGATATTCAAAGGAACTACAGCCCCATCTTTACGGGTGTACTCCATTTCAAAATTCTTTTCACCGGGAGAATCCTGGTTCAACATTTCTCTGTGTAATATATCTCTTAAAAAAGTGTGTTTAACCGAAGAAAATGATGCATCGGAACCTGCAGGTTCATCATTTCAAATGATTTTGATTTGCATAAAGAAAGTTACCCTGCTCATCGTGCACAACGAAAGATGCGGGAGCCATGTCGAGCAATTCGGCCAGCATACGCTTATCTTCTTCGGTTTTACGGTGCACAAGCATATTGCTCCATTCTCTCCAAACTCTTTCTATTGTCCAGTTTATGTTTGAAAAAGTATCTGGTGACTTGATAAAATAATCCATTGCTCCGGCTTTTATAAGCTCAACAGCCTGAGATTCGTTACCATAACTTGTCATTATTATTATGGGAACTGACAGAGCATACCGTGATATTATTTCGCGTGCATCACCATCGGGGAGCTTAAAGTCCGAAAGGATAATATCAGGATTAAAAACCGGTATAACATCAAGAGCTTTTTTTAATGAAGACTGACATTCGATAACAGCATGATCGGAATTTTTAAACGACCGTTGTATTAAAACCAGATGATCCTCTTCATCATCAACAACCAATATTTTTTTACCGGGTTCATTATCGTGTTTATTTAGAAGGGATTTTTATTCCAGCAAATCCAATAAAAACCAAGAAGATTCATAAGTTCAGTAAATTTGGGGAAGTCGACCGGTTTAATGAGGTAACTGTTTGCGTGGAATTCGTAGGCTCGTGCCATATCGGTTTCAGCATCGGAAGTTGTAAGAACAATCACCGGAATATCAGAAATCTCCTGGTTTGTTTTAATATAACGAAGCACTTCGAGTCCATCAATTTTAGGAAGACGCAGATCAAGTAAAACCAGATGTGGTCTTTTATTTCCTGCACCTACTTTGGATAAAAACTCAATTGCCTGCTCTCCGTCTTCGAGATGAATAATGGAATTTGCCACCTGAAACGTTTTAAAATTACGGATAACAAGCATTGCATGATCGGGATTATCTTCAATCAGCAGAATAGTAATAGGTTCGCCGCTCATAATATTCTAATTGTTCATTATATTTTAGTAGTCGGTTCTTTCAACCAGTTTTACAATTCACTATTTTCGGAAAGCAGTTTCAAAAGGCCTTCAGTTGTTTTACCGGCAGTGAAAAACTGAATTTAGCGCCATACCCCGTATCCTTTTGATTCTACCCAAACGTCACCACCATGCACTTCAACAATTCGCTTTACCAATGCCAAACCAATTCCGGTTCCTTCCGATTTATTTTCAAGTTTATTAAAGAGACCAAATATAGTTTGATGATATTTTTCATCAATTCCAACCCCATTATCTTCAATAGTAAATATAAATTTAACATCTTCTTTGATAAAACGAATATAAATTTTGGGATTTTGCTGATTACCCATAAACTTCACTGCATTTTCGATTAAATTTTGCCAAACTTCGGTTATACGTTGCTTATCGACAAATACATCCGGAAGATGATCCTGAATATCCACCACTACTTTTTTCTCATTTAGAATTCCGGATAAAAGTTCTACAGCTTCTGCAACAATAGCGGACATTGGTATCTTAACCGGAGGATTGATGATACGGCCAATTCTCGATAATTCCAGCAAATCGTTAAGGAGGTTTGTCATTTTATCGGTTGCCGATTTTATCCGCTGCATATCGTCGATGATATTTTCTTCTTTTTGGGCGGCGATATCCAGTTCCAGCATTCCAATAAAACCTTTAATTGTAACCAGGGGACTTTTTAAGTCGTGCGACACGGTATAGGTAAACCGCTCGAGTTCTGCATTTTTATCCCTTAATTCCTTTTCGCGTTTTTTTTTGAATTGTAACGTCTTCAAATACAGTAGCGAATCTATATTTTGAAGGAGAAACAACCGAAATTTTAAAATGCCGTTCCAGGGGTTCGAAATAAGTTTCGAATGTAAATTTCTCTCCAGTAAGAGCAACATTTGAGAATTCTTTAAAATAAGGAGGAATTTCTGTTCCATAAAGTTCGGTGGCAAGTTTATTTCTCGACTTATTAAAATCGAGGCCAGTTTGACGTGCATACGCAGGATTAACTTCAATAATACGGTAATTTACAGGAACTTCATTGTCGAAAACAAGTTCATGAAGGGCAACGCCTTCAGTCATCTCCCTGAATAAGGTTGTAAACCGCTGCTCGCTTTCAGCAAGAGCATTTTCAATTTTTTTTCTTTCAGTTATATCAAGGGCGATTCCGATTATGCTGATAACCTTTCCATTTTTATCCAGTATCGGATTGTACTGTATCTCGAAAAAAATACCGGCAACATTAACAATATCCCTGATTATTTGCCCCTTTAGAGCATTTTTAATTTGTTGGCAGATTTCAGGAAAATCTTTATAAACATCGTAAACCGATAAGCCTAACACCTGCCCGGGCAGAAGTCCCAGACTTTGCAACCCTTTACCATCTGAGAATCTGAATATACCCTCTTTATCGACCTGAAAAAGAACTATTGGAGCATTGGAAATAACAACGCTCAATTTCTCCTGACTTTCTTTAAGTGCTAACTCGGTTTTTTTCGAAGGGTTATATCGCGTGTTACCCCCTGAAAATATAATAATACAGAACCATTATAAATCGGGTTAACTGAGATTTCGGTCCAAAGAAATTCCTTGTTTTTTTTATATTGCGAAGCCTCAAAAGTAAAACTACTGAGTCTTTCCTCCGGATCAAGTTTTGCTTTTTGCTCTTTAATTATTTCCTTCAGATTCCGCGAAGTCTCTTCATTTACCATTTCCCAAAAGGATCTCCCGATAAACTCAGAAGGTTTATATCCGGTTAACTGATAAAAAGAAGGGCTCAGATAGGTAAATATCATTTCCTTAGACATTTGCCATATAACATCTTTCATATTTTCGGCCATAAGCCGGAATTTGGATTCACTTTCGCGAATCATGGCTTCAGCTTTTTTTCGCTGGGTTATCTCTTTGCTTGTCCCAACAATACCCAGCATATTTCCTGAACTATCAAAAAAAGGCACTTTTGTAATTTCAAGATAACATTCATTACCATTTCTAAGTTTTCTGATTTCCTCCTTATTAATTACAAGATTACTTTTTAAGAACCACTTTTTCTTCCTGCATAAATTCTTTGGCAAGATCGGGAGGATAAAAATCCTTATCGTCTTTCCCAAGTAGCTGGTCGGGAGAATCCATATCCAAAAAAGTTGCAAGCGATTGATTGGCCACCAGGAATTTACTATCCATATCTTTTGCATAAATATGGTCGGGTATAACATCGATCATCTGACGTAACATATTTCTTTCCTGCGAAAGTTTTTTTTTCGGCTTTGAGTTTCTCGGAAATATCAACAGTCACTCCAATAAAGCTCCTGGTTATACCTTTTTCGTCCAAAACAGGTGAAAAGTAAGTTTCCAATGCCAGATCGTCAAGCTCCATCATAAACTTTTGTTCCTTCCCATCCAGAGCATTTTTTACTTTTTCGACATATTCAGGTTTATCTGTCAATAATTCAAAAAGTGATTTCCCTTCGGCCCAATTTGAAGATGTGCTCATATTGGTTAATCCCTTTCCGTCTAATAAAATAAACTTCCCATGCTGATCAATTTCGAAAATGGCAACAGGAGCATTCTTAACGATGGCACGATATCTTGCTTCACTCTCCTTTAGTTTTCTTTCATTCTCAATTCGTTCGGATATATCGTGGACAATGGCTTGAGTAATGCTGAAATTCCCTAAACTAATGGTAGCCACACTGATACTTACCGGAATTAATTTCCCGTCGGATCGCTGCACCTCGAGTTCGAGTCCTCCCGGGTTTGTTATTTTAATATCTGAAAACAGGCTTTGGTACATTTCCTTGTCTTTCTCGGGGTGAATTCTCCAGTGTTCCTGTCCTATAATTTCATCTCTGTTTAATGCCAGCAATTCTTCGGCTCTTCGGTTACAATTTAAAATAATACCATTATCAGAATTGGCCCAGAATATAGCATCGGAGCTATTTTCGAATACAAGACGAAATTCTTCGGCTGTTTGTTTAAGCTTGAATTCATTTCTTTTCAGGTCGGAAATATTATAAAAAACCACATAGGCACATTTCTCATCCTGAAAATCGACTATTACTGCTGATACAAGTCCATAAATAATTTCACCGCTTTTTCTTTTATAAGATATTTCCATGTTTTTTACCGCACCATCTTTTCAAGCTTTTCTCTGAAGTTGTTACGGTCGTCGTGGTTAAGGTAAAGCATTTCGGGATTAAGCTGATATGCCGCATCTTCCGATACTTTAAGGAAACTTAGGGCTGCTTTATTCAAATAAAGAAACTTGTTATTACTGAGAGAACTTATAAAAACCGGGAAGGGCGCTATTTCCATTAAGAGCTTATTCTTTTCCTCCTTTTTTTCGTGTTTGTTCTTCAATCACTTTTAAATCTGTAACATCAAAAGCCGTAACCATAACGCCGGTTATCTGTTCATCTTTATCCCTGATGGGCATTTTATTAACCTGTACCCATTTTTTCTGTCCCTTTTCCAGTGTGGTATGCTCTTCATAATAACCAAGCTTAGGCTTACCTGTATTAATCACTTCCTGATCGTCAACCCAGAAGGCTTCAGCTATGCTGCGGTCATAAAGTTCGTAACACGATTTACCTTCCAGTTCCTCTGCAGACTTACCCTCAAATTCTGCAGCAGCTTTGTTAAGTTTTAAAAGGTTGTTCCGGGTATCTTTAATCCAGATACATACAGGGGAATTATCGAAAAAAGACTGAAAAAGATCGTCGGTATGAAAAGGAAGATTTAGCATAAAGCCATAGTTAAAATTTACATAATTTATGAAAAACTGACAGGCTTTCAAAAAAAGCTTAAGCCAAATCTTATTTGCTTGTTATAATTAGTTCAATTTGTATATATTTCCGGTTCCAAGCCTTTGAACAATGGTTATTTCGGAAGGATTACCCGAATAAAATATATTGCCGGTAAATTGCATATCTACTTTAAGGTGATTTTGAGCTTTTACATATACATCGCCCATTCCCCGGTGAAGCACTTCGCAATTTTCGGTTATAAGGCTATCGGCCCTGACATTTGCAGATCCCCATCCCCATAAATTAGCGCTAACAGCTTTCCCTTTTATTTTAAATTGTCCGAAATTATCGGAAGACATAGCAATAAGACAATATTCAACATTAAGGGTTAAATCAACTTCAGAGAACTTACCCCAATCGATCAAGCTAAAACTATTACCCTTATAAACATCTGAATTAAAAACCTTAGCTGGTTTCCGGATATTAATCCTTTCGAATGGTTTTGAATGAAGCCTGAGAATAATCTTACTGTAATTCCTTGACCATTTAGCGGTAAGATGATGGTCGAGCGATAAAATTCCATCTTTAATGGCAATCTCTATATCTTCGAACAACTTTTCGCCGCATACAATTTCTATTTTATTGGTTGTATCAGAAACGAGTTCCAACTCAAATGTATTTTCGACTTCAATTACATTAAAATCATCTAATAAAACGGTTTTGGTTTTAACAGGACCGCTATCGAAAAGAGAATCGTCTATACACGAAATGCATAAAAGCCCAATAATCAATATGAAAGAAAATTTTATCATTTTAAATTCTCCAGTTATAACCAATTCCCCATTCGAAAAAATCGGCAATGGCAAACCAGTGCGCTTTAATGGCCATTCCAGCCATCCAATGCTTGTTAATCTGATATCGCACTGCCAATTTATTCGAAACAGTTCCGGTTTTATCAAATTCATTCAATACATAAAAACCAGGCTGAAATACGTATGATATTTTACCCATTTTTAATTCATAAACTGCATTAAGACTGATACGAATGTTTTTACTTTTTGAATATTGAAGTGTATCACTTAACTCCAATTCTTTAACCAACGACGGATCGTAATAAAATGAAACGGAAGCACCCAACCAGCTATTTCCAGCTATTCTCCGTGAATATTCACCAGCAATCCCTTTAACAGCATATGACCAGTTGTATCGGCGCGAAATCTGTTTTTGTCCATACAAACCCATCACTAAAAGCTGATGATTGGTAGTATCCTTTACAATAGAACTATGAATACCATTAGTATTTAATGATTTTCCCAGGTTATAAACATATCCTGCAGATGCCGTTAAAAAATTCAGTCCTTTGTTTGGTTGTCTGAAATTGCCGTTGGAGATATGAGTCATACCTATCCCAATTTTGAATTTCGATTGTGGAGTAATTCTGCAGGAAGCTTCAATACAATAATTTACATATGCATTTAACGGAGAACTGATGGCCATATTGGTGGGATTGGATTTTAAATCGAAATATTTCGAAACCATAGCTGCACCAAGAGAAATTCGATTTCCCAGATTAAAACGACTGGATTGTTTGAAATAAAGCCTGTCAGTATAAAGATAGAGGGCATGCATATTTCCATATACATTATTGTTACCCAAACCGGAATAAACATAACCAAGGCCAAGGATCGGGAAATTGTAGGAATAATGCCAGTCCTTTTTCCCATCGGTTCGTAAACCAAGCTGAAACTGAAACGATTGTACATGCTTTTGTACAAAATAAGACATATAATCTGAGTGAGGCATCAGGAAACCATAATGGTAATTGCTTTCCATCACAATTCTGTTTTTAGGAGAATCATCCTGGGCAACAGAAATTGAATATGTACAAAATATAACTGCAGTTAAAAAGAAAATTTTATTTATAATCACCAACTAGGAATTAATGGACGCCTGATAAGAATATCATCAATCAGAAGTCATGGTTAACTATCGACAAATATATAAGAGAAAAATATAATAAGCAGAAGAAAAATTTTAACAATCGAATCCAAAATACTTATATTTTCTGCTTTGTTTTGATTAAATTAATATATAATTTCCCAACCGCCTATACGCCTAAAGGGTGAGTGCAAGTATTTTGGAAATTACGATTCCCCTAGCAAAGGAGAATGATTTTATTATTAGATGATGACAATTTTTAAAACGAATATGCGTTAAAAGATCAAATCACTAAAACGAACAAAAAAGAATCATATTATGGTAAGGATTGTAAGGTTTATAGGAGTATTACTTCTTTTAGTTCCATTTTTATCTGGCAATATCACGGCACAGGAACCGGATAACAGAGCCCTGAGCAGAGGCTCCATCAACGATCAGTTGGATTACATATTGGATAAATCCTCGAAATACCAGGATTTTAAAGTTGTAAAAGAAACATCACTTAGAACATTCAGATCGAATGTACTTGATACAATAAAAAAGCTTAGAAGTAATCTTAAAAACAATCAAGTTGTTATTGCATCCAACAAAGCTCAGATGGATTCAGTTAAAGCTTTGCTGCAGGCGTCTAATATAAAACTCGATGAAACTTTCAGAGAAAGAAACAGTATCCGCTTTTTGGGAATGCTTATGAGTAAAGAAGCCTATTCCAAATTAATGTGGATAATTATATCAGTATTGGCTTTAGTGCTTGCCGTTTTTATCATCCTGTTCAAACGCAGTAATAAAATAACATTGATCAACAAATCGGCACTTCAGGAAACGCGCGATGAATTTGACAAATTCCGGAAACGGGCTCTTGAAAGAGAACAGGAATTATCACGAAACCATCTCGCTGAGCTTAATAAGTATAAAAAACAGGTTTCGGGAAACTAAATTATACAATGAAATTTACTGGATTTAAAATCCGAAAACAAACCTGACACCGGCAGATTGATACTGAGTGCCATTAAAACCGGCATAAATTCCTATTCCACCAACAGCATAAATCTGACTAAGACAGTAACCTGCTTCCCAGTAATGGCCAAGTTGTTTGGTATATAAATAGTTTACCTGAATATTCTCGAGCCACATTTTATCGCTTATAAAAGGGATATATTTAAGCAACAGATAAGGCGTTGTAAAAGTAACATGACCTCCACGTAGTTTTTATTGGTGTAATTTTCGTACAATCCGGGTAAATAAAATGAATTTTTTGTACTACCGAAAATTACAGGAAGGGGTTGATTATTAAAGAATTTATAATCACTTAAAAAACAATTTATCTTTGGTCAGATAACTGCCAGCAGTGATGTACCAGGTAAAACTATGCATCATACCCCATTCCTTTTTCTGTTGAGCACCTATTTCAAGAAAATCATAACTGGCATCGCTCCCTGCAACACCCTTAACTGCTTTACGATAATTCAAAAACAAAGTAGGGTATTTCGAATGTTGGTAATGCTTTTTCCCGCCCCAGACTTTGTAGTAATATTGTGGAGTATATTCCAGTCCCAATTTAAAATAGGTTTCCCTGTTATTCAAATTTTTAGCCAAAGCTTCTGCATCGTATACCGGAAGATTTAAAGTATAATCTCTCGTATTATTATAAAAAAAAGAATAATCACTGTAATTACCGAGCATCAGTTCATTTCTTAAGCCCACAGCAGTGTGAAGGTACAAGCCATTAGCTATGTCGATACTGTTGCTAATATTTATATGATGCTCTTCGAAAAATTTCTTATAATTTCTGCGGAAAAACAAGGACGTAAGTGCATTCAACTGATTGTTCATCCCTCCTTCTGGATTATAATCCACTGTACCTTTATTATAGTTTATATTAAATCGCCCACGTCGCATAGGCGCATAATCGAAGCCGGCATTTATCCACCACATCCAATCCTTTCGGCTAAAGGCATATGCCGCTCCCGGAGTAATTTTAAAATTGGGAAAGGAGTCGGGTTTAATATTAATATCGATCGATTGTTTAAACACAAACCCATCAACTGTATTGAAATCAAACTTATTTATCCCGATCAGCCCGTTGTATTTTATAAAAGCACTTGAATCGAACATATGGAAACCCGCACCACCAAATACATATTTACCAATTTTATCCATTCTCTTTTTATTCTTCTTACTGGTAGTATCACTTTTTGCGGTATCTTTCTTTACTGAAATTAACGAATCGCCCGGACGGGTTAACCCCGACTCTATGGATGTTAAAGGTATGGGACGGGTAGTGTTCCAGAAAGCAGTATCTTTTTTCATCGCATCTTTCTCGATTGTAACTTTGGTATGCTCATCCTTAATCTCGAGCGACTTGCTTTTTGAGGTATCCTGATTGGTTTCTTTAGCCATGAGGTTGGCAAGCTTAATCATTTCGCGGTTATTTAATTCCTCCTTGGTAAGAAGTTTTTCCATTTCCTGTTGATTCCTTACTTTCTTAGAATCAGCCTTTCTTACCGGAGCAATATCCGGAATTTCTTTGGCCTCGGCTATTGATGCCGGTTTTGCAATATTTTTTTCATTGAGCTTTACATTTTGGTATTTCACCGAACTAGTATACTTATAATCAGCTTTAATCCCCATGATGGAGGCATTCACATAAAAATTATAACTTATTGGAAGCCATGCACCACCTTTTAATGGTGAGAAAATTTCTTTATAATTTAACTTCCCGAAAAACATTTCCTGGGCAACATCCACAGAATGAAGACACCATAATTGGTCGATAATAAAAATATATCCCGACAGCAGCTGCTGGCTGTTTCTTTTAGGTATAATTTTAATTTTAAAAATAACATTATCTCCCTCCTTAGAATAACCTTCGTATCTGTAT
>JAAUTT010000730.1 GCA_012031335.1 Bacteroidales bacterium
CGTTTACCTGACTTATAGTAATCCAAGAGCGATCACATCCGATAATTTTATCAATGTAGAAACGCTTGAACTTGACACTTACTTCAATGACTATGTGCGCGAGGCATTTAAACCGGTTGGCGTGTATCTGAATTTCTGGCAACCAACGTTGAAAAGCAAATCAGCAAAGAGGTTTGTTGTTATGATGATTAACGACAAGGATAAATCAGTAGATGGATCCCTTGAATTTAGTATAGAAAATAGTAAAGGTGAAAAGCTCTTAACGAAAACAGAAGCATTTCATCTTAATAAGTTTGGGCAAAACACCTATTACGTTGATGTAGTTGTTCCTGATTATGAAGGAGATTGTTTGATTAAGGCAACTGCAAAATACAATAACCAGTTAGAAAATACTTTGAGCAGGAGAAAAGTGAGGATTGAAAAATAGATTAAATCTCTTACATATGGAATTCACTTTTTTAGGATTTCTCATCAAGCAACTTTAATTAGGATAATTTATTTAATGGTATAAAAATGAATAAAAACAAAAATTCGATGCCTTGTGCAATGGAACACTTCCAGCCGGGGAAACGCTTTTTATCCAATAATTATGCATTTTGCTGCCCGTTTTAACGGAAATACTTATGGCGAATTTGCCTCTAATTACAAAGTGTTGGTAGAAAGTAATATTAAATGCCTTGAGTATTTTGACATGGATATGGTTAGCCTTATCTCAGATCCGTATCGCGAGACAGCTGCATTTGGTGCACCTATTGAAATCATTTCAGAAGGTGTTCCTATATGCCGAAAACACATTATCGAAACAATGGAGGATGTTGTTAATCTTCAACTTCCCGACCCATACAAAAATGACCGCACACTCGACAGAATTAAAGGAGCTGCTTATTATCAGGAATTGCTAAAAGGCGAAGTTCCTGTAATGGGCTGGATTGAAGGTCCATTGGCAGAGGCGTGTGATTTGGTTGGCGTGAGCGAAATGTTGATGATGCTGATGATGGACGATGATTTTTGCAATCAATTAATGGATAAATGTTTGGAGTTTGGAAAATCTTTTGCCAAAGCACAAGTTGAAGCCGGTTGCGATTTGATAGGTATTGGTGATGCCATTTGCTCGCAGATTGATGAGGACTTGTATGTACATTTTGTAAAAAACCGTCATAAACAACTGATAAGCTATATCCAATCATTGGGAGCGAAAGTAAAACTACACATTTGCGGAAATACCACCCATTTATTCCCACATATTGCCGAATTGGGTATCGACCTTTTCGACCCTGATTTAGTTAGCCAAACAGAATGTTATGATGTGTTGGGTGATAATGTAGTTCGTTTTGGGAATATCAACCCTGTTTATTTGGAAACAGCAACGCCGCAAGGTATAATGAAGACCTGCAAAGATGCAATTGCACAAGAGGTCGGAAAGAAATATATTCTCTCAGGTGCTTGCGAAATTACAGTCAATACCCCAGTGGAAAACCTGTTTGCCATGTCTAACAGTAGAAAATAGCTTTTTATAGAAAATCCAAAATTAAAATTAAAACAGATACGGATGAACTCAAGATCATTATTACAACAGACATTAAATCACATAGAAACAGAACGGATTGTTTTTGATATGGGTTCTAATCCCGTTACAGGGATTCATGCTAGCACATTAGAAAAACTTCGTGATTATTATGGATTGGAAAATCGAACCGTTAGGATTATTGAACCATATCAAATGTTAGGATTAGTTGAAGAAGACCTTATTGAAGCTGTTGGAATTGACGTAGTTGGAGCATGGGGCGAGAATAACATTTTCGGATATAAGAATACGCCCCCTTTAAAATCATTCAAAACATTCTGGGGTCAGGATGTGCTAGTCCCAGATAAATTTAGTTATATTACCAATGAAAACGGAGATCTTTTATCATTTGCTGAAGGAGATATCAACTTACCCCCTTCAGCAAAAATGCCAAAGACAAGTTATTTCTTCGATGCTATTGAAAGGCAACAAGAGATTAATGATGAAGAACTTGATGTTGAAAACAATCTAGAAGAGTTTTGTCCGGTTAGTGAAAAAACATTAAACTATTGGAAACCGAAACAGCTCGTACCCGTGCTACGGGCAAAGGAGTTGTCGCTGCTTTAGGCGGCACTGCACTGGGCGATATTGCTTTAGTTCCCGGAATGCACTTGAAACAACCAAAGGGCGTTCGCTCAATACCTGACTGTATATGAGTACCATTATGCGTATTGATTATGTCAAGGAGATTTTCGACCGTCAATCCATTCTTGCAATCGAAAATCTGAATAAAATCTACCAGGCTATAGGCAATGATATTGACGTAGTTTATTTGTGTGGTACCGACTTTGGTACCCAAAATTCTACTTTTGCGGTCCCGAACGATTTGATGATTTGTGGTTTCCATATTATCTCAGAATCAATGATTGGATACACACCAATACCAAATGGAAAACATTTAAACATTCCTGCGGAGCAGTAGAAACCTTTATGGGCAGATTTATTGATGTAGGGTTCGACATAATTAACCCGGTTCAGATAAGCGCCACTGGTATGAATCCTAAGCATTTAAAAAAAACATACGGAAAGCATCTTACTTTTTGGGGAGGTGGTGTAAATACGCAAACTACCCTTCCATATGGTACGCCTCAACAAGTAAGGGAAGAAGTACTCCAGCATTGCGAAATTTTTGCGAAGGATGGAGGGTATGTCTTTAACACAGTTCATAACATTCAAGCAAATGTCCCAATCGAAAATCTTGTAGCAATGATTGATGCTATTAAGGAGTTTAATGGTAAATAGTTTAAACTGCATTAACGATTCGAAATTTTCATTCAGATCAAATCAAGCAATACCTAAAGCATACTTGATGGTAAGCGATCAAAGTCCTGGAAGCTGAAAAAGGACTTCGAGTAAAATTCCTTAATCACGAAACAGCCTGTTTGCATGGCATGGAGAGCTATACCGATTTATTTGTCCGAATGGGAATTTCTGGAAATAGTTGATACATTATTCAGTACGGTAGAAGTTTTCAACGCACAAATCTTATACATAGATGCTTTTGATTTTGCTATCCTATCAGCGAAAATGCCATGCAACAAATATTAAAACATTTTCACAGGTGCAATATTAACCGTGTTGGTATAGTTTCAAGTTCAAAATTGCAGGGAAGAATTCAAATGTCAAAACTCGCCAATAGTATTTCCAATCTTGGTACAACTCTAACTATTTTGAATACCAGGGAGGAGGGGTTGGTATGGTTCAATTCGGTCAGCAATACAGCCCCTTCAATTTGATTTATAATGCTGGATAAGATTTATAAAATAAGAGAGAAGTTAACAAACCAGCTAAAATTGGTTGAAACGGAAGAAACCGGCATCTTAAAGAGAGCCGAAGTTTCAATTGGGTTAATTAATAAAACGCTTGTTGAAATAAAAGAATACATCCGAAAGCACCATTTTATAACACAGTTCGACGAAATAATATTTTTCAAAGAAATAAAACCTTCTATTTACAGTAAACTCATATATTTCATAAAAATATTCAATATCGAGTCTAAACGACCTACAGGCAGTGATAAATCGCAAAAGAAATATTTGCAAAATGAAATTGCAAAAATAGAGCTGTACTTTTCCGAAAATCTTGAGTTTACAATATTTCGAACAAT
>JAAUTT010000731.1 GCA_012031335.1 Bacteroidales bacterium
AAATTCACTTTATCGCAATCTTATTATGAAATAATTCGCAATAAATTGGAAATAATTCCCTATAACGCTATTTTTGTAATGATTTTAAACTTGAAAACCATGAGTTTGGGCGAAACAATAAAAAAGATAAGGGAGCAAAAAGGCATGTTGCAAAAGCAAGTGGCTGCAGAACTTGGTATTGGACCTACCAATTACAACAAATTGGAGAAAGGCAACCGGGAACCCTCTATAAAGGAACTCCAGAAGCTGTCTGATTTGTTTGATATGGGTATTGATCAAATTCTTAATTTTGAAGGTGAAGTACCCCGGGAAGTAACTGTAGAAGATAAAACGGAAAAAGAACAGGTTAAACTGATCAATCAACTCGATGAAGACGACAAGCAAACCGTTTTTAAAATTGTTGATACAATGCTCACCAAAAAGAAGTTCAAGGACTTCTTCAACAAGAATATTGCGGTTTTGTAAAAAGGGGGTAGCTGCCCATATATCATTCTTTTATTTTGTACTTTTTAATGCCATTACGTATCTGTAAAAATGCTACAAATAAAAACACTAGAACAATCAGGTATTTCCACCAACCTTGTTCCAATAATGACGCTAATGCTACTAGTGCTTTTTGCCCTGTAGGCTTTCCCTTTTCCAGAACATCTTCAATAAATAGAGATGTTAAGTAACTAAAGCCATTAAATAGAAATGTAAAGCCAAAAGCTGCTGAAATTATACCACTAAATATTTCTTCATGCCACTTTAACTCTCTTGATTTACTCATATTCTAATTCTTTTGCAAATAAGTGTTTTTGCTTTTATCTTTGAAAAGTTTACTTATAAGGGGAGTAATCTCTCGGTACATCAATTTTATAATCTGTATATAGGAGTTTCTGCATTTCTTCTGTTGCTATCAACTTTTTGAGTTCTTCAAACAACTGCTTTGACACCGTTAAAGCATCTTCATAGTTTTCCAATGATGGAATAATAAATCTCTATTAAACTCAACTGGCCTAAAACCCAAATAATCCGTTAAAGGAAATCCGTAATCGCTTGTATTTTCATTGATAGCAATTATAATAGAAAAAGGCTTGTTATTTGTCGTTCTATTCCTAAACCACAAGGAAATGTATTTCTTATAGGCTTTAATATTGAACACCATTGAGCATCCATACAACACACCTTCATCCTCGTCAATATCTTCTTTTACTTTATCTACAGAAAAGCCGACAAATTGCTTTTGAGCTTCACTCAATATTTCTTCATATATCTTAAAAAAAGATTCTTTTTTCATTCTTTCACATTAAAAGTCCATTATGGATTTTTCCATATCAAAAAATAAGCTTTGCGTTGGCTCACTTGTAGGGTTTCCAATATTTATAACCTCATAACCTTCATTTTTCATTTTCTCTATCCATTGTTTGTTTAACTTATACATAGGAAGGTTTTTAAGGTCATCAATATTATTTATATACCCATTTGCATCCTTAATATCATCATAAACTGGATTGTTAACCATATCATTCCAAGCCATATCCACAGTCCATTCATCATTACCTTTAAGGGTATACTTTACATTATTATTTTTGTCATAAATCTTATATCCTGCTTTATAAGATACCTTTTTGCCACTTGGCAAAGTATAATCATAATCATTTAGCTTAAATTTCTGACCTCCTAAATATGCGTCATCTAGTATTCTTACGTTATCATTACCAACAAGAACTTTCAAATCATCCGCTACTTTTTTTACTGGATCCATGCTTCTTCCCATTACAACATATTTACCATTGGTACCCGGTCTAACACTTTCTACAACACAATTAAATGACTTTCCTTGTTTGTTAATATAAACAGATAAGGCTTCACCTTCCTTGAAGAACAGGATGTTATCAGTGCTATTTTTTATCTTCTCTATTATTTCATCAGCTTGTTGCCCCGTGATATTTAATTTGGCTAATCCGGTTTTAAGCTTACTAACTGAGTAGGAAGAGTATTTTTTTACATATTTAAACACAAACGGAACCTGCTTTCCTAAGCCAGCAGATACAACACCTATAGCACAGGTTGTGATATCAAAATCCTTTTTAAACCCTCCGGCCTCAGTCCATCCATTAACAAAACATGCGAATGACAAGGCAATGCCATATTCCGCATATTTGTTGTTGTAAGACATAGTATTCTCGAGCCCTGCTGCACCTACAGAAATCCAATTAATATTACTCGGACTTGCTGCTTCTTCGAATGATTTATCGTCAAAAGCATAACTAAACGTTGCCTGTATTCCATAATCTATAATAGCCCCTTGTATAAAGTCTTTACCTTTTTCTTTTACAAGTTTTTTAATCGAGCCTCATTTCCGAGACGTTTTACTGCCTCGTTCATTAACATAAGCCCATATTCAGCAGCTAATTGCCTTAGAAAGTACGCGGCTAGTAAATCGTGTGACCATTCGGCGGCAGTTTTGGCGATATAAGCAAATGCAGCATCCGTCCCAAATTGAGCATCATATTGATCATAATTTTCGTGTTGAGCAATTGGTTGGGCATTGCCAGAACCCTCAAATTTTATAATGGCTGTCTTAAAAACGCCTTCTTCGTTAAAGTATAAATATCTTGATTTTAAATCCGAGAAAGAATATTCATAAACCTTTATGTTTCCTTTATTTTTTCAACATAATCAATGGAATTGGTATTATAGCCCACGGGTATTCCTGCCCATAAATCATCTGAAGAGAATATGTAATCATAATCCCTTGCCTGTGTAACCTGGTGCGGGAACTTCTTTTCAAATTCAGCCTGGTTATAAATTTTATTGTCCCTGAAGTATTTTAAAGCTTCTGAATTAAAGCTTTCCGACATAAAGTAGTTTTCGAGGTTGTAGCCATAAAACGCAAACTTTTTGTCTTTCAATAAATCAGTCAGGTAATTCGCAAACTCTACTAATTTGGGTTTTTCTTCGACGGTTATTTCATTGATCAACGTAAAGTAAACATCAACGCCAACACCTTCTTTTACCCCATCTTCTTCCAAATTTGCACATTGACTGCCTTGCCAGTCAATTGTAATGGCATTGGAAGGAATGAACGGTGGCTTGGCAATACCAGTATAACTGTTTGCCAATGCATGATTTTGCCATGTAGATTTTTGCACGCAGTCCAGATATTCACCTTGGTATTTCCTTTTCGCATAAGCTATGATGGTTTGGTCTTTCGGGGCATATTGGACACCCTTGAATTTTTTTGGTTGAACTCGGCTTCAAATTCAACTGTTACCAACTGGTGTTTTCGCCAAAATGCCTTTGTGGTCTTCCGAAAGGTAGCCCAGAAAATTTTGGGTACTGGAACTATGCACACCAAAGAATGTTTTACCATTGAGCTTGAAGTTTATCACAGCACCGTCTTCATTGAACAGCACGTGGGTAGCACCGGCTAAAGTAATGGCTGTTCCAATAGGCGACAAGACCCCATAATTTTCAAAACCTTCTTTTTGAATGTCAAAATATTTATTGTGCGCAAGGTTTTGGATCAAAGCCCCTTCCTCTTCATCCTGCGCCCAGGCAACAGCATGTTCTTGGGGTCATGTATTGCGTCCCATTGGTATTTATGCGTGCGCCACCTTTTAACAGCCTTCCGGATTGCGATACAGGCAGTTGAAGTATGTCAAAGAACGTCTATAGGTACTGTT